>DAOVTG010000282.1 GCA_030633185.1 Deltaproteobacteria bacterium | reverse complement strand
AACCAGCGCCCTCTATTACACTCTGCGTGATCAGGTCACATTGAGTGACAGCAGTGCGGACTTTTTGAATGGAAGTGAAATCATAGAGGGAAATATTGCGCAAAAAGGTCTTGATTTAATTAAACAACGCATGGATGAGCTTCGTAAGGGCCGGGTTACGCTCAACACTGAAGATGATAGTGACTGGTTCAATAAAGAGACCGGGGTAACGCCCTACGCCCTAGATGAGAGCCCGCTTATCAGCCTATTTATGAAGGAGGGTGATAAACCATGACTTTACCACCATTGACGATTATCCCGGCAGCTGCGGGTTCAGGCAAAACCTATAAAATCCAGACTACCCTGACCGAGTGGGTTCAGCAAAAAAAGATCCGGCCGGAGCGCATTATTGCGGTCACTTTTACGGAAGCGGCTGCGAATGAGTTGCGAGAACGCATTCGCATGGCTCTACTTGCGGATGCAAACGTTAAAATGGAACAGGTTCTGGCCTTAGATCAAGCCTATATTACAACAATCCACGGTTTTGGCTTGCGCCTCTTACAAGAATATTGCTTTGAAGGAGGTTGGTCACCTCACCCCCGCCTGCTTAATGAAGACGAAGGAGATATCCTTATCCGTCAAGCCTTGACGGCAACCAGAAAGGCCGACAAGGTGATGACTGACTTGGCCCATTTCGGTTATCGCTGGAATTCCTTTAAAGGGAGCGCGGAAGATCAGTTTCGCAAAACTTTAAGCAACCTGATTCAAAAACACCGAGTCATTGGCTTTGATGCCCTGAAAATGCCGGAAAAAATTAAAACTCATCTTTTACAAGAGATCAAAAAAGTCTATGGCCCGACCGGCAAAGCGGCGGTGATTGAGAAAAAATTAGAGATCACAATCAAAAACTTGTTAGAAAAATTCCCCGATTCTCTCACCGATCTTTTTCCAGACAATAAGAGTTACGTCCAGGCCAAAAGAAATGATTATCATAAGTTACAGATGGCCTATAGAAAAGATGGCTTAAAAGATAATTGGCCTTTATGGAAATTGTTACAGAATCTGCGCATCTCCAAACGGGGCTCCGCCTTGCCGGATGGCTATGATGATCTCGCAACCAAAGTAATGGCGGCGGCCGGCCAGTTATATCGCCACCCCGGCCCCCGGGATCAGGCCCTGACACATGCCGAAGCTTTAGTTGATGCGGCCCAGGATTGTCTGCAGCAACACAGCACCTTAAAACGCGATAAAAGATTGGTCGATTATGGCGACATGCTCAGCCTGGCCCAGAGTTTACTCACTAAAAACGAGAATGTTTTGCAGGATTTAAAAGGCAAAGTTGATTGTGTCGTTATCGACGAATTTCAAGACACCAACCCTTTGCAATTTTCGCTGTTTCTAGCTCTGATCAGCCAAAATATTCCAACTTTAATTGTGGGGGACACCAAACAGGCGATTATGGGATTTCAGGATGCCGATGCTCGCCTGCTGGAGAGCCTGGGCAGCTCAGGAAGAGCAAGCGGAGCCCCTCTGGTTGAGAACTGGCGCACTGTTGAGCCGTTAATGAACTTCTTAAACAGTGTCGGCTGCGGCCTCTTCCCGAAGGAGTATCAATCCCTTACTCCGCGCATTACGCAAAAATCCGAAATCGAGCCGCTCCAGATTGTTAATTTCAGCAACAGCCTGCAAAATCAAGCTATGTATGGCGACCATATCGCAGGACATATCAAATCAATCCTCACATCTAAAAAAAGGGTACAGGAAAACGGCGTTTATCGAACTCTCAGAGGTAATGATATCGCTATTTTGCTCCCCACCCATAAACTCATCGAAATATATGCTAACTCTTGCCGCAAATACGGCTTAGCCGTCCGAGTTGATGAGCCGGGCTGGTTTGCGTCGCGCAGCGTCCAACTGCTCTACTACGGACTCTTATTTGTCGCCGACCAGGAAGACCGCCATGCGGCGCTCTATCTCTCGGTTACCGAGCTTGGACAAAACAATCTCCAGGAGAGTCTTTACAATTTAATCAATGACCAAGATTTAAACGACCCCATTCTGAAAGCATTATCAGAGCGGCACAAAACAATTGTCGGTCAAGACGTATATTCACTGGTTCATGCAGTTATTAACGATCTGGATCTCTATGCTACAATCTCAAACTGGCCTGACGCGGCTCAGGAACGAGCCAATATTTTACGCTTTTCAGCCGCAGCCCAAGAGTTTATCGATACCAATCCGGAAACCCTTGAAGCGGCGGGCCTCTACGGTTTTGGTCTTAAAACTTTCCTGGCCTGGTTCCGTAAAAAAGAGGAGAGCGACAATTTGCTGCCCCGAGCCCAAATCGTCGCCCACAATGCCATCACTCTCTCAACCTGGCACAGCGCTAAAGGCAAAGAGTGGCCCATTGTTGCACTTTGCGGAACTTTTAAAGAATATAACGCGAAATTACCCAGCCTTGATATCCAGTATCAGGATTTCACCCAGCTTGATAATATTTTAGAGCAGGCAGTCATCGAATTCAGCCCCGACTTT
>DAOVTG010000181.1 GCA_030633185.1 Deltaproteobacteria bacterium | reverse complement strand
GTTAATATGCTGGTTTGCAAGTCCCATGTGCATTTTCACGAGTTCATCAAAGCAGATTATCGAAACTTTCTAAGACACCACACCCCAATAATAGTATAAATGACGAATGAATGCAAGCTGGTGTCTCGTAACATTGAGAAATACTAAGTGTATGTTGCACCCGAAGGAAGTGCTGGGGTATGCTTTATTTGAAAAAAATGCCTCTAGCTGGGGAAAAAGAGCATTCTCGAACTATCCTCAGTAAACCACCCGTTCTCTGAGGCAGGTAAATTCTAGAAAATCGCCCTCTCGTTCGATCACCAGAGTGACCGGCAGTCCGGCCTGGCCGCGGATCAGTTCGACTACTTCACGCAGAGAAAAATCATCGACGGCGAGGCTGTCGACGGCAACTAGGCGATCACCTGCGGCCAGACCCTCCACTGCGGCGGGGGAATCAGCCAACAGGTCGGCAATTTCGTAGCCGGCTTCACTTTTAACCAAGCGGGCCCCGATGCCGACCAGGGCGAGCCGACCTTTACCGACCTGTTTTCGTTCAAGAGAAAGTTCATAGAAAAAAGGATTACTCTGGTTTTCAAACTCAATCCCGGAAATCATCTCACTGAGATAACCGGGAGCTGAAACCGTCATCGTCATCAGGCCACTGTTATTACCCCAGAGATCAAAAAAACCTGCATCATCGGTTACGGCCCGCATCTGGTTTATAGTAATTTTAGCGCCCGCCAGCGGCGCACCGCCAGCATAGTCATAGACCCGGCCACTAACACCATTAACCTCAATCCGCCCTTTTACCGACTTCTCCAACTCATTAAGATAGACATCAAAACGGGCCAGACCGCTGCCGACCTGAAGATCAAACTGCCTGATCGTCAAGGTTTTGAAACCGGCACAGGAGAAACTTAAGCGCCCAACGCCGCCCTCCAGCCAGAGAAGAAATTCCCCAGCTTGATCGGTAACCATCTTCTGTCGCTTAAAACTTACTTGACAAGCGTTAATCGGCAGACCGCTGCCCAGAGCAAAAACCGCACCTTCAATCCCGAAATCGGCCTCCGGAGAAAACCTCTCAACCACAATTTCCGACTTTTCAGAGACGATTTTTTCCCGGTCGGAAAGTTTGACGGTTTCATCAATCAAGATTACCGCCGGACGGTTGGGCGGTAGCGGCAGGACACCTTTAAAAATCTCAGAAGACTTTTTCCCAAGATCTTCCGAAAAAGGTATGGAAGAGTCAATCTCCGGTTCATAAACGACAAATAAAAAAGCGCCGATAAACAGGAGGATTATCAATCCCACAAGCAGAAATTCAAGATTTAAAAATCTTTGTTTCATCTCATCCCCTGCAATGTTTTCAATAAGCCACTGGAGCGTTCGACCCGACGCCGACAAGCTTTTGCCAAAAAAACCTCAGGGCCAGCCGGGCCGGTCTCCGACAGCCAGATATCAATCCTTTTTGCGGCCCGGGTGACGGCCGTATAGAGCATCTCCCGGGTCAACAGAGGGCTCTCCGAGCCGGGCCAGAGCAACACAACCTTTTGAAAACCTGAACCTTGAGCCTTGTGAACCGTGACTGCAAAAGCACTCTCATGGCTCGGCAGACGCAATGGCTCAAAGTCGGCAAAGCTGCCATCGGCACGCTTAAACCAGGCCATCAGACGGCCCTCGGCATCGGGCCAGATAAGACCGATATCACCATTATAGAGATTGAGATGCGGGGCGTTACGAGTAACCATCAACGGCCGTCCGCGATAGTACTGCCGGATTGTATTAAGACCTAAGGCCTGAGGTAGAAGGTGGTTAAGGTTCTCAACCCCGTAACGACCACGACGCAATGGCGAAAGCATGCGAAAACCCTGAAAAATAGCAAAAGCCGTCGCCAGATCATCGACCTCACTGTACGATTTAAAATCCACCATCCGACCGTTAATCTCGACTTTCTGGTGGGCCAGTTCATTAAAAAGAAAAGTCTTAAAAGCGGGCTCATCAGTCGGCAGTAAAGAGATACCGACTTCACCGCCGAGATCATCAAGAGACAATTGTTTAAAATCTGAATCCACACCACCTTCAGGTGCCATAATCGCCTTTTGCAAGCGGGCGATACCACCATCCGGAGCAAAACGATAACTTTTTTTAAGTTCAACAATATGGTCATGCAAAAGACCTTTTCCCGAAGCCGTAGGCAGCTTGGCTGCCGCCGTCATCGTCAGCCGGGCAAGATCGTCTTGAAAGGCGGTAGAGAAACTGTTTTCACTCCCTAAAGAACAGAGATCGCCAAGCACGGCTCCAGCCTCAACCGAAGCCAGTTGATTTTTGTCGCCTAAGAGAATAACTGCACACTCCGTCGGCAGGGCCGCAAAAAGACTGCTCATTATCCAGAGCGGCACCATCGAAGCTTCGTCGACAATCAGCAGATCGACCGGCAAGCGGTTTTCAGAATGATAACGAAAACCAACGCCCGGCCGATAGCCGAGCAGACGGTGGATGGTCGCGGCCGAAAGTTTAAGAAGCTCGGCTTTGACCTTTTCCGAACAATCAAGCCAAGCTATCTCATCATGCAGGGCCTGATGCAGGCGGGCCTGAGCTAGGCCGGTTGGCGCACAGAGCCCAATTTTAGTTTTGGGCCGCCACTCAAGCCATAGCGCCGCAACCGCCGCAACCACCGAGGTTTTACCGCAACCGGGCCCCCCGCTGATAATCGTAAAATGGTTCCGCAGACCGGCACAAACTGCGGCCGCCTGAAAGTTAAACGAGGGACTGTTACCAGTACCGGCAAAGCGCGGAGCTATATCACTCAAAGCCTTAACCGAATCGGGAAAAACCAGTGAGGGAGCTTTGAGCCGCTCATTTATCATACGGGCCAAACCCTGCTCATAGTCCCAATAACGCTGGAGATAGAGACGGCCATCATCAAGCACCAGCAGATGTCGTCGTAAAGCCGCATTTTCCGGGCTGGCCACAGCTGCATGAGCGACAAGCTCAGCTTCCCACTCCGGCGGCCACTCTATGGATGCCAGCCGGAGTGCGGTTTCTTCGTTTAGTTCTAAATTGTTACCGGCCAGCAGCCACTCAGAAAAATCGGCTGGCAGACTCCTCAACGACAAACAGATCTGGCGGCGACTATTAACTACATAACCGGCCAACAGAGCCGCCAGGAAAAGCGGCCAACAATCCTCTTCACCGGCCAAACGACAGACCAGCCGGGCAAAATGGATATCAATATAGTGAAACGGGCCGGGGATCGAGAGCGACTCCAGTAGAGCGATTTTTTCTAAATCTCCACCGCTAACCATTTTTTCTTTTTTCATTAAAGTCACTTACCTCAGACCAATTCTGTTCGGCTATAAATCAACTAAAACGAATCCTAGGGATATCGGGTTGTTTTCTGTAACGTCTCGCAAAATTTTGTCGTTTTTCCCAGCGAATAGAGCCAAAAAATTGCGACTGTCTGAACGAGGGATGAGTGAGTTTCGCAATTTTGGCGTAATGAGCGCTGGAAAAACAAAAATTTTGCGTAAGAAGTGGAAGAAAATAACCCGATATCCCGGGTTGCAATCACCTAGCTGGACAATCTTTCACCACAGACCGCCTCGGTAAGCTCAGTCACCAATTCCAAATTTGGCCGATCATAAAAAACTCCGCTATCGGCATCCAAGCCGTTGAGGCCACGGACATAGATATAATAGACCCCGCCAAAGTTGGTCTCAAAATCATAATCGTTAAGACGACTCTGTAAAAACCGGTGCAGAGCTACCAGGTAAAGATGGTATTGGAGAATATAGTCTGAATCGAGCATACTCTGCTGCAGGGCTTTAGGCTGATAGTCGGCGTAGGCCGGACCCAGATTATTGGATTTCCAATCGAGCAGATAATATCTGTTATTATGACTGAAAACAAGGTCAATAAAGCCGTTTAAGTAACCGCGCCCCGGCAGCCGGGCCGGAAAGTTGAGCTGCCAGGCGGCAATCTTGTCGGGCTCTGTTTGAGAAAAAGCGGGCAACCCCAGACTTTTAAGCACACTGGTCAACCTGTCAGCATCAAGAGCTCCGGCGACCGGCAAACAGAACTCCATCTCCCGACAAAGGGCAAGACCATCCTGTGAAAGTCTGATCTGACCATCAACACCAGGCAGCGGAGTATTTAAAACCTGGCCTACCATGGCCAAAATTTTCTCCTCATACTCCGGCAATTTGCTCTCTTGATCACGACCGGAGGATGAGATGAGTCCATGACGTTCAAGAGAATTGCGCACCAGTTCTCTCAGCTTTGGCTCTTTTTGCCAACCGTTTTGCCTGATTTTGGCAAAGTCAAGTTTTTCAAAAATCGCATGGATGGCGTTGCCGGTTTCCGGGCCACCGGGAAAACCGGTAAGCGGCGGCGCTGCCTCCTGAGAAGAACTCTCCGACCGAAGCCGGTCCTGAACCCGATCCCGATCCGGCGGCCTCAACCCGGCCTGCGGCTCGTGACTGCGTTCGGCCGTCAACCGGGAAAAACTCAAAAGACCTTTTTCCGGCAAGAGCCGGCGCTTAAAATCGCGGACGCCAGCGGCCGACGCCGCACTCGCATCAAAATCAAGTTGCGGACGACCGGAAAACGGTGGTTCACGAACAATCTCAGGGATTTCTTCCCAAACCACCGCGCTTTCGTCGTCGATTACCTCCGGACTCGGCGCCGCCCCACCCTTAGAGATAAATTCCTGCCGTTCACTCTCATCAAGCGGCGGTCGGCGCAGATACATAAGTGCTGAATTGCCGCTGTCTCGAAGCTGGGGCCAAGCCAGATAGAGGCGGGATTGGGCTCTGGTCAGGGCAACATAGAGAAGTCTTAATTTTTCCGCCAGCTCTTCACCGGCGGCGGCCTGAAGATGGGCCTTCTCAACTTCGGGATTTAGGTCAAGACAACGAACATAGCCGGTACCCGATGGGTTAGGTTTATGAAAAATTACCGGAGACCGTTTATGGCCTGCCGGTTTGAAACTTTTAGACCATAAAAACGGGGCAAAAACAATCGGGAACTCAAGCCCTTTGCTTTTATGAACCGTCATTATCTTAAGGGCTTCGGCCTCGCTCTCAAGACGTAGCTCATACTCATTTTCATCTTTTGCCGCATCTTGAAGATGTTCATGAAACCAGTTGAGCAGGGCTTGAGGGCCGAAAAGGTGTTCACTCTCGGCCTGATGCAAGACCTCCAACAGATGATAAAAGTTGGTCAGAGCCCGCTCTCCCCGGGGACGACGGGCGAGATTGAGACGAAGATCAAAACCTGAATCGAGAGTTGAAGAGGCCATCCCAAGATCGGGAAATCTTGAAAACATCGCAATCAACCCCTGATTCAGCCAGCTCTCGCGGGCTCGAAAAAAACTCTGCCGCCAATT
>DAOVTG010000187.1 GCA_030633185.1 Deltaproteobacteria bacterium | reverse complement strand
CTCAGAAACAGGCTGACAATTTTATCACCCTGATTCAAGAAGATAAAGAGCTTATAGATGTCGAAAAGGAACTTTTGGGGTTTACTCACGGTGAAATCGGGAGTATCCTTCTCGACAAATGGAAACTGCCGAGAAATTTGGTTGAAACCGTACACTATCATCACCAACCCGAAATCAGTACCTATGCACCGCGTGAAACCCTGGCCGTCTCCTTAGCTGACTCGATCAGCAACCAGTTTGGCTTTGCCTTGGAAAAGGAAAAACCGGAAAACAATCCCGAGACCTTCATCAGACGCCTGCAAAGACTCGGACTTGACCCGCAGTGGCCAACGCATGAGGAAGAAAAAATCAGAAAACTCGCCGAAAATGTTGTCTCTATGCTGGATAGCATATAATGATGAACTCATAAAAAGGAGCATCCATGATCCCTCTACCGGAAAATCTGGTTCAGGCCATACTTGCAATCCACCTAGCTATGGAAATGGAAGAACTCTACGCCGCTCTCGGAGAGTATTTGAACAAACTCTTCGGAATCAACCAGTTCTCCTGCTTCCTTTTCAACAACGAGAGTCGTTGCTACAGCCTCGACTACTCAACCAAGGTCGAAACTTCTTACTGGAATGAAATTGTTTTCGAAGAAGAAGAGGCCCCTTTTACGGCGCTTTTCGGTAATGAGCCTCTGCCGTTCCCAACCCCCCTCCTCTGGTTCGGTGGGCGTTTTGACATGTACTGGGCTCAGAAACTGACCCATGAGCAGGAAACCGCCGCCGCCATAGTTTTCCATGAGTTCCCGGAAAATATGGATGAAAACACAATCTCACTGCGCTTTCTTCTGAACCATTTTACCACCGCCTTGGTTCGAACTACCATCTACTGCGAAATGCGCAACACCAAGGAGGAGCAAGCTGCTTACCTGGATTTGATTAACGAAATGGGAACTATGGTCGGCAGCAAATCGCTGGAACCGGTACTGGCGACCTTGATGGGAATGGCTTTAAAGATAATGCATGCCGAGGTTGGCTCTATCCTGCTCTACAACGGTGAGGGAAAGTTGACGACCGAGGTTGAATGGGGCTTAAAGGATGAATGTCTTAAATCTCTTTATTTTCGGGATCACAACAAAACCCCGTATATAGAAAAAGTCAGCTCGACAAAGGAGGTTTTTTTAGAAACGGATCTGGGCCGCAACGACCAGCTCATTCTACAGGATGCTCATTACCAGATTAACTCAATCGCCTCATTTCCGCTCTATACACCATACAAAAGCTACGGCCTTCTGAATGTCGTCAATATCGACTTCAACACCATCATCGATGAGCAGGAGCTGAACACCTTAAAAACTATCTCCCAGTTGGCCGCAACGACTATCGAAAACCATCAACTACACAAAGATCTACATCCCCCAAAGAATTGATGGCGTCGTAAAAAGTTCCGATATCCTGCGTTGTTGTGGTTTGCCAGACACTCGACATACTACATGTATGGTCTCGCTCCTGGCAAACCACAACATCTTGTCTATCGAAATTTTTACTTAGCCATCCCGTGACTTTTTACGAATACATCAAGGATTGATGTTAATTTAATTATGAGCCACTAACCCTGCAGAAGAATACGGGCTTCACCTTTGCGGGCTGTAACCTTGCGCTGGTCGAGATACTCGAAGAGGGGAATTATGTATTTACGGCTCAGCTGGATTTTGGCTTTGAACTCCTGGGTCGTCATGGTTCCGTTCTCTTTTAGAAAAGTCACAACTTCCGAACGCATCCTCTCGTAGTGATCGGGAGTAATAAAAATCCCGTCCCGAATCTTTAAAAGGGTACCTTCCTTGACGAGAATGGTCATCAACAACTTAATATCTTCCTCTTCAGCCACGAACTTTTTGCCCAGAGAACTATAGTCGGGAAAACTGAGTCCCGCTTTTTTATAAAGCGTTACCAGCCCGGCCTTGATCTTGTCAGTGTCAACCGCGAGCCGGATCCGGTGATCAGGGGTTCTCAGTAAATCTCTGTCGACCACAAGTTTTACACTTTTCACCAAACGCTGTAAAAGAGCATGAAAAAGAGGCGCTGAAAGTCCGAAACGTGACCTGACCTCTTCCTTGACCATCCCTTCACGCAAAGGTTCACGCTGGTGATAATCGATCACCATAGCCACAATTTTCTCGGCCAGATCTTCGAAAATTACGCCCGCTATAAAAAGCTGACGTTCGTTATCAAAGCGGACAATCTCACGCTGAGCCAGAAGTTCATCGACTACTTTGGCCAGTGCTTTGCCGGAGAAATTAAGAAAAGCCTTAAGATCGACCAGTCGCAATCCGGCAACACCGGCCTGTTTCACTAAAACAGCAACCACATCACCGGCTTTATTGGCCCGCAGACGTTCAAGATCAGGCAACAGAACAGCATATTCTTTAAGACGATGTTTAGCCGGACAAGGATTTATCACCAAACCGCCGCCAATCGTCTCACGCCGGGCAAAGCTACGCATTACGATCCGATCCCCATACATTATGATGGTAGGTTTTTCGAAACGAACCTGAACAAAAGCGCTGCTTCCGGGTTCCAGTTCCATACCATTAAGCATCACGACGGTTCCCATCAATGCCGCAGTACCACTATGCACCAATATTTTGCTGCGAGCTGGCAATGGTGAAGTTGCCGAAGAGAGGTGGGTATAGAAAACATCGGCCATCGAGGTCGGCAGCACGGTTTCCGGCCGAGCCAGAATTTCACCGCGCTCAATCTCCGATTTTTCCAGGCCTTGGAGATTGATGGCGGCCCGTTCCCCGGCAAAAACTTGCTCTCGCTCTTCTCCGTAGGCCTGCAGACTACGAACCCGACTCTCCAAACCGGAAGGGGCCAGAGTCACCGCATCACCCATCCCCAAAGATCCGGAAAGCACGGTTCCGGTAACCACGGTACCAAAACCCTTGATCACAAAAGCCCGATCAACCGGCAGCCGAAAGGCTCCGGAATCGGGCCTTTCAACAACCGTTGCCGCCAACTCATCAAGAGCTGCCAAGAGATCGTCAAGACCTGCCCCGGTGGTCGCTGAAACCGGAATTACCGGAGCCTCTTCAAGAAAACTCCCGGCTACCAGTTCGGCGACCTCTTCAGTTACCAATTCAAGAAGATCTTCATCGACGGTATCACTTTTACTGATTACTACCAGGCCGCGTTCGACCCCTAAAAGACGACAAACATCAAAATGCTCCCGAGTTTGCGGCATGACTCCCTCATCAGCCGCCACCAACAATAATACCAGATCTATCCCCCCGGCCCCGGCCACCATGTTTTTGATAAAACGCTCATGACCGGGAACATCAATGACCCCGACCATCTGGCCACTGGGCAGAGTTAAATGGGCAAAACCCAACTCTATCGTAATGCCGCGTTTCTTCTCTTCCGCCAGCCGATCGGTATCGGTTCCGGTCAGGGCTTTAACCAGGGTTGTTTTACCATGATCTACATGCCCTGCAGTCCCTAGAATAATATGTTTTTCCGCCATTTTTCCTCAATCGTCAAATAAGCTCAGGTTGTTCACCGAATCAAATCCTTTAATTTTTCCATATCACTGATTGCGTTTTTTAATTCATCCGAATGGATAGTTTTAGGATCGACATGACATAATGGGTTGAATATATGCCGTCTTTCAGAATTTAATTGTCGAAGAATATTTTCAGCTTCGCCACTACTCTTCGATAGAGCTCGTGCAATCATTCCTGCAAGATTCAGTTCTTCATAATTTTGATTGCGCTGTTCAGACGGGGTTAAATATGATTTCAAAGTTTTCTCAAACCCTTTTCTCAACATTAAGGCGCAAGCCTCGTACTCTTTTTGGGCATAGAACATTTTTGCCCGTTCAATCTCTGATCTACCCTGTTTTAAGATTAGACCCGGAATTTCATCGTGATCATCAAGATAAAATTCATATTTTTTCCAATTCAGCTTCTCTTTATAGAGCTCATAAAGCGCTTTGTCGTGCGTAAAAAAGAAAATTTGAAAGTCGGAAAACTCATTTTTTAATATCTCCAGCAGTCTCAAACGATGACTCATATCCAGACTGATAAGCAGATCATCAAGGGCCAGAATTTTTAAACCTTCTGTCTCTAATGAGGCAAAAAGATTTTTTACCGCAACCATATAGATGGAGATTGCAAGAGCCGAGAGCCGGGCTTCGTTGAGAAAGGTGTGATACTTATCGATTAAATGATCGCCATAATCAATCAACAGATTGATTATGGGGTTAGGCATTGAACTTTTTTCATCAATTTCAGTCCAGAAGACAAATTTTTCAATAAAGATATCAGATTGAAAATACTTATCTAAAAAAGCGTTAATCGGCTTCAAGAAATCATTTTTCAAAACCTTCTCGAGAGAGTCAAAATAGAAATTAAAATCTTTTATGGTTGAAAGTTTCACCTTGCTCTCATCTTCCAATTCAATCGGATAATCACTCAACAATTTTCTAAACATGGAGTAGAGATTTATCTTATCTCCGTTTATCTCTGAATCATAGTGAACCCGCAACATTCTCTTGTAATCAAGCATCGGTTTGAATACCGAAAGCCCTTTTAAGGAGGCGATATGATCCGGCATCCTCTCCAGATCAGAAGTTATAATCAACTCCTGACTATTGGTAAAACCAAATTCTACGACCGAGTTTTCACCCTCCCGGGCAAAAATATTCAGGTTATTATCAAAATCGGAAAACTGATTCTGAGTCAGCAACTCCAACGCCTTATAAACAGTACTTTTACCACTGCCGTTCTCCCCGTAAATCAGCAGATTTTCACCATTAACCAACAACTCAAATTCACCATTAAAAAATCTATAATTGGTAAATTTTATCGAATCAATTTTCAGATTCGTGCCATATTCCGGAGTGGACTCGAATACAGAGAAAGTTAACAGCCTTTCGTCACTCATCATTTATCTCCTCTCATCATTTATCCCCGCAGATTATCGCAACCATCTTCACATCGCCGCTATGCAGCAGACCTCGATAGACATTTCGATCATGATGGCAAAATATAGTAAATTTATCGATATACTCACGCTTGAAATCATCAGAGTCATCTTCCTTAAAAGGTTTAAGCACTTCACTGACTCTATCGGTGATATAACATTGCTTTGCTTTCATCTCCTCTGCGAAATAGAGATCGAACACCAGATTATTTATAACT
>DAOVTG010000033.1 GCA_030633185.1 Deltaproteobacteria bacterium | reverse complement strand
GTTAAACTTGAAGCGACGGTTTCCAGATCACGTAACTCGCCAACTAGGACAACATCCGGGTCCTGACGCAGAATATAACGTAGCGCTTTGCTGAAATCTTCAGTGTCGGCTTTTACTTCACGTTGGTTGACGATACAGTTTTTGTGGGCATGGATAAATTCAATCGGGTCTTCTATGGTAATGATATGTTCATGGCGCTCTTCATTGATCTGATCGATCATCGATGCCAGGGTCGTGCTTTTGCCGCTGCCGGTCGGGCCGGTTACCAGGATCAGCCCGCTGGGTTTACGCATCAGTTCCTGGACTACCGGCGGCAGACCGAGCTCGTTGAAGGGTTTGACCTCGTAGGGGATGGCCCGGAAAGCTCCGGCTATCGTACCACGTTGAACAAAAATATTGGCCCGAAAACGGCTCACATCTTTGAGCCCGAAAGAGAGGTCGAGTTCGTTCTCTTTTTCAAAACGGTGCTTCTGGTTGTCGGTCAGGACACTGTAGCACATCTGTTTGGTTTCGTTGGCGTTTAAAGGGGGGAGATTGAGGGGCTCAAGAACTCCGTCGATCCGGATCTGGGGCGGGCTGGCGACCGTCAGGTGAAGGTCGGAGGCTCCTCTATCAATCATGATCTTAAGAAGTTCATGTAAGCTGGCCATAAAGATACTCCATCTAGATGTTTAATGATTCTAATCCCGGGCGGTTACTCTGATAACCTCTTGAAAACTGGTGGTTCCTTCGGTAAGTTTGCTTAAGCCGCTTTGGCGCAGACTCTTCATGCCGTTTTTAATAGCCATGGCTTTAAGCTCCATGGTGTTGGCCCCGTTGATAATGGCGGTTTTAAGCTCTTCGTCGAGGGTCATGACCTCATAGAGTGCGATACGTCCTTTATAACCGGTTCGGTTACACTCTTCGCAGCCGCTGCCGGTCAGGCAGACGGCGTGTTCGGCGGTTTCCGGATCCATGCCGCTCTGGATCAAGGCTCGAACCGGAATTTCATCCGGTTTACTGCATTTCAGGCAAACTTTCCGGGCCAGGCGTTGAGCGATGATGATGTTGATTGATGAGACGATAAGAAAAGGTTCAATCCCCATATTGACCATTCTCGTGACACTGCTGGGGGCGTCGTTGGTGTGCAGGGTCGAGAGTACCAGATGGCCGGTCAAGGCGGCCTTGATACTGATTTCGGCGGTTTCCAGATCGCGCATTTCACCGACCAGGATAATGTCCGGATCCTGACGGAGAAAGGAGCGCAAGGCGGCCGAGAAGGTTAAGCCGATAGATTCTCTGACTTGAACCTGGTTAATGCCGGCCAGATTGAATTCGACCGGATCTTCAGCGGTCATGATATTGTCGGAAATTTTATTGAGTTCGCTCAAAGCTGAGTAGAGGGTGGTGGTTTTACCGCTGCCGGTCGGGCCGGTCACCAGAATCAGGCCATAGGGTTGATGAATGGCGTCATCGACGACCTCCAGCATCTTCGGTTCAAGCCCCAATTTGGTCATGTCGAGTTGGAGATTGGATTGGTCAAGCAGGCGCAGGACGATCTTTTCGCCAAAAAGGGTGGGTAGTACCGAGACCCGCATGTCCATTGAATTACCTTTACCGAGCTTCATTTTAATACGTCCATCCTGGGGTAGACGGCGTTCGGCGATATCTAATTCGGACATGATCTTGATGCGCGAGAGGATCGCGTTTTTGAGCTTCATCGGGGGTTTCATGATCTCATATAAGACCCCGTCAATGCGGTAACGAACCCGGAAAAATTTCTCGTAGGGCTCAATATGGATATCGCTGGCTCCCCGGCGAATGGCATCAACCATAATTTTATTGACCAAGCGGATGACCGGCGCCTCTTCAGTCTCTTTTTTGAGAATGGATGCATCAGGTTCATCTTCATCCTGGACAAGTTCAAGCTCGGAGTCGTCAAAATCAGCGATAATGTCATCAAGCATCGCCGAAGAGTCGTAGAACCGGTCGATCGCCTCCTTTATGGAGATCTCTGAGGCGACGGTAATCTCAATATTGTAGCCGGTGATAAATTTGATATCGTCAATGGCGGAGAGATCGGTCGGGTCACAGACCGCAACAATCAGGGTCGAACCGATACGGTTGATCGGCATGACGTGGTGTTTGTTGATCAATTCGCTGGGGATTAGTTCAAGAACTTCATTACTGATCGAAAAATCATGCAGGTTGACAGCCGGAATCCCGAACTGGACGCTTAAGAAGTTGACCAGATCGTCATTGTTGAGATAGCCTAAGTGCACCAGGGTGGAGCCCAAGCGTCCCGGAGTTGTTTTCTGTTCACTCAGGGCGTGGGCTCGCTGGTCATTAGTGATCAGCTTGGCGTTAACGAGAAGGTCGCCGATGCGCTTGTTTGATTCGGGTGAGACCATTGATTACTCAATCCAATGTACAAAGCTTTTTGGTTCCGACTCCGCCGGGTTAGGAGCCAGCAATAACTGTTCCGGGCTCTCATTGGAACGGTTTTTTGATTATCGACCCTTTTACGTTCTTAAGTATACACGGCTTTGGGGTTTCTATCAACCTTTTAAAGCTATTGAAAAATGGGGTAATTTTACGAATAGCTAAGGTTTCTACTGAGCCCGCCTTTGTGATAAAATATTCATTGTTTGCCGGTAAATAGAATAATGTTTTTTTCTTGACTTAATCACTACGATGTTCTAATTACTGTCAATTGTTAATGTTTTCTTAACTATTCCCCCGGCCTGATAAGTAAGGTTGAGAGGGAACTTAAGCCCATCCCGGAAAGGAGGTTTTTAGGGTGCAGAGGGGTTGCATCGCTAAGTTGGTGCAGATGTGGTTTAATGGCGCACAGGTGTAGTGGTTTCACATTACTTATTTTATTTCTTATTTTCTTACAGCTACAACTGGGCCGGGGAAACAGTCTTTAATTTTTCAGGAGGAGACTTATATTATGAGCGAAGATCGTTATCATGTTAACATTTTTAAACCGAATGGTGAATTCCAGAAAACTGAGTGTAAGTATATCTGGATGATACTGTTTGTCTGGGCTGTGGCTACGTACGGTTTTCAGATTTTGCTGAGGCTCGTTCAGCGTAACCCTCAGGGTGAAAGCTTTTTGACCGATATGCAGTTTTTGGGTTTTCCCTTTCACTACTGGTTTACCGGGCAGTTTCTGATCATTCTATTTATCCTGCTCTGCATCTGGTTCAATATCCTGATTGATGGTCTCGAAGATCGCATGGGTAAGGGTGACATGTAATAACATTCAAATTAATGAATTTGAGTGTTGAGCAGAAACTGTAGCGTGCTCTGCATCAGGCCTGAGGTCTGAGTGTTGAGGCGGCTTGAAAAAAAATAAGGAGTTTTTCAATGGAAGCTAGTTTTAAATTAGGACCAGCGATTATTCTGGTTGTAGTTCTTATTGCATTCATCGCCATCGGGGTTGGTCATAAGGCCAAGGATCAGGACGATTACTGGGCTGCCGGTCGTGGTATCGGCCGGATCGGGGCTGGCGCCGCGATCGCCAGTAACTGGATGAGTGCTGCAAGTTTTCTCGGGATGGCCGGACTGCTCTATTTGAAGGGTTATTTTGCTCTGGCTTATGTTATCGGTTGGACCGGTGGTTATGTTATGTTGCTGGTTTTGATGGCCGGCCAGATCCGTCGTTTTGGTAAGTATACCGCGGCTGACTTTATCGGTGACCGTTATGAATCGCAGGGTGCCCGTCTCTTGGCGGCCTTAACCGCGATTATCATCTCCCTGACCTATGCTATCGGTCAGTACAAAGGCATCGCGATGATGTTCTCCTGGGTCTTCGGTTTTAACTATGCGACCTCGGTTATCGTCGGTACGGCAGTGGTTTTGGCCTACATTATTATCGCCGGTATGCTGGGCGCGACCAAGAATATGCAGTTCCAGTATGTTATCATTATCACCGCCTTCATCTTTCCGTTGGTTTTCATCGCCAAAAAGATGGGCTATTTCTATCTGATTCCGGAGATCGGTTACGGTTCTGCGGTTTGGGATCTGGGTCATAAGTACGCATCTGATCCCAATAACCTCAAATACATACAGCCTTGGGGTGTTGCCAGTACTTACAAATGGATCGCACTCTGTTTCACCATGATGGTTGGTACCGCTGGTCTGCCTCACGTTCTTTCCCGTTTCTACGTTGTCCCCAATACCCGTGATGCTCGTTGGTCGGTGGTCTGGGGTCTCTTTTTTATCGGTCTGCTTTATTGGAGTTCTCCGGCTTATGCGGCTTTTGCCCGCGTTCAGAATGCGATTGCCGGCGTCCAGCCAGTTAAAGCTCTGGCCGATGTTATCATTATTACAGCGGCGGAAAACGCCGGTCTGCCACAGTGGTTCTGTGGTTATCTGGCGGCGGGTGCGATTAGTGCTGCTTTCTCGACGGTTTCCGGCCTCCTGCTGGCCGCCGGTGGGGCTTGCTCACATGATATCTACTATCGGATTATCAATCCCAATGCTTCCGAGCAGTCACGGATGATGGTCTCCAAGGTTGCGGTTTTCGTTCTTGGCTTGGTAGTTATTATGTTCGCCCTCAAGCCTTTTGCCCTGATCGCCCAGATTGTGGCCATGGCGTTTGCGATTGCCGGGAATACCATTTTCCCGACATTCCTGCTTGGTGTCTGGTGGAGTCGTGCCAATAAACAGGGTTGTATCGCCGGCATGCTGGTTGGTCTGACGCTTACCGCCTTCTTCTTCTTCTGGGGTAAAGGCAATGACCATTGGCTGGCTCAGTTGATTCCGTTTACTTCATCTTCACTGATCCTGATGCCGATCGCGTTGTTCACAAACATTATTGTTTCTCACATGACGCCACCGCCATCGATGGAAATTCGCAAGTTCCTCTGCGAACAGGTGCATGGTATCAAGTTTGACTAACAACCTCTTTTTTTTATAAAAGAGTAACGATTGAAAAAAGAGGGGCCGCTAGTCAGCGGCCCCTCTTTTTTTTGTGGATTTTTTTTCTGTGATTGTCTATCTTGCTAATGGTAAAGTGTCTTCAATTAAAATCGAGAACGCCGACGACTATTGCTTCTCTCACTTCGACGGGGTCGCAGCTTTATAAATGGTGGGTTAAGATTGAAGCTTATGCGAACATTTAGGCCACCATTTATAAAGCAACGACCCCACCCGAGACAGAGCGAACAGTGGTTCTGACCTTTTTCCAGATCTCCGCAGGCGGGGTCAATGCTTTACAATGGCGTATCAAGCTATTTCTTGAGTCAAAAACCTCAAATAGCCATTGTCAAGCTTTGACCCCATTAAAGAGGGTGAAGCAAAATAACAAACAGTTAGCCTTGATGCATTCGTAAAAAGTCACGGGATGGCTAAGTAAAAATCACTACATCGCAGGATATCGGAACTTTTTACGACGCCATCAACCTTGTAGCTTAACGTGGCGGTTCGCGGCGTTCTCGAAATTTATTAATTTACCTGTTTGATTCCGGCTACGTCGGATTAGGACTTAATAGCATATGCCTACCAATTATAAATCAGCCGACTTCAGTCAGCTCTATCGGAAATTTAAAAAAGACGCTGTGATTGATGATTTGACGTGTCTGGATTCTCTAGTTGGTCTTGGGGAAAAATATGCTTTTTTCCAGAATCTGGATGAACATATCGGGTTTCTTGAGAGGGGTTGTGCTGTTCTTAATGAGCGCCGGAATTATTTGAAAGTGCGGCAGGCCGAGATTACCAAGTTGACCGGAAAAATCAGCTTGGCAACCGGACTTGAAGAGTTGGTTGAACTGCACCGGCGGCTTAATGTTGTGGCCATTGAACTCGCTCTGCGGGGGATCATGGTTATGGAAATTCATGCTCTGATCACTGGTTATCGGCATCGGCTGACGGAAAAAGTTATTGCCTTGGTCTGTGAAAAGTTGGCACCATTGCCCTGTGAGTTCACTTGGTTTAATATGGGAAGTGACGGACGGCGTGAGCAGACTTTCTTCACCGATCAGGATAATGCCATGGTCTATGAAATTGATGACTCACAGGAGATCGATGCGTATTTTGAGAATTTTGCCAGAGAGGTAGTTACGTCTCTGGACAAGGTCGGGTTTTCACTCTGCACTGGAAATATTATGCCGACCAATCCGGTTTGGCGCGGTTCTTTGGCGGGTTGGAGTAGTAAACTCGAAGATATTTTTTATGATCAGAGTCAGGAAAACTTGTTGCGGGTTATTATCTTAATGGATATTGCTTACAGCGCTGGTTCCGTTTCCTTGAGCCGGTGTTTGATCGACAAGGTACACCAGATGATTCGGGACAACTTCGGGGCCCTGATGGTCATGGCTCACAGTGCTGTTATGTCAAAGGTGGCTCTGACTATGTTTAATAATTTTCGTCTCGAAAAGAGTGGGGATCATCGGGGCATGTTTAATGTGAAACTTTTTGGTTGGGCACCCTTGATTATGACAGTTCGGGTTTTTGCTTTAAAATATGGTTTTACCGATACCAACACGGTTGCGCGGATCAAGCACCTTGAAGAGCAACACCATTTTGAGGTTGAGTTCTCACAGGATCTGCAGAAAGCCTATAGGGTCCTGACTTATGCTAAAATGGTTTCTCAGGTGGAGGCGATTGTTTCCAGATATGAATACGATTATTTTCTTGATCCAGGAACTCTGAAAGATTTTGAACAGGAAGACCTCAAGCGGGCTCTGGGCAGTGTTGAAGCCCTACAGAAACTAGCCTACAATAGTTTTTTCGGTGGTGGTGTAATGTAGCCGTAAACGTCATCAGTCGAGGGAGAGGCAGCATTGGGCTAAGGCCTTGAGAATGTCACCCCGGGTGACGATGCCGATCAGTTTGCCACCCTCGATTACCGGTAGACGATTAATACGGTTGTCCGTCATAATGAGGGCACATTTTTCGACCGCTTCGACGGGTTGCACCGTAACGACCTGGCTCTGCATGTGATCAGCCACAAAGTGTGAGCAGGTTCGGCGGATCTGTTCTAATGAACTGCAATCAATCTCAAATGAGGTTATCAGGGGCAGGAGATCCTTACGGGAAATCACGCCGACGACTTTGCCCTGTTCAGTTACCGGGGCTCCGGTAATATTCTTTTCTAAAAAGAGATCGATAACATCGCACACCCGGTCTTGCGGGCTAACGCTCAAAACCTCCCGGTTCATGATCTCGCATACCTTCATTGATACTTTCCTCTAAATAGCTATTTGCTGGTTTAATACTTTTCCGGCTTGTCTTAACTTGGGCTTCTAGCGGCAACCTGAATTCAGTCGCGCATATTATATGTTTAAGGGCGTAGTTGTCAACCAAACAATGATGATGGCTAAGTAAAAAGTTCCGATATCCTGCGTTGCACCCCAAGGGCACTTCCTTCGGGCGTTGTCGGTTTTCCAGACACTCGACATACTACATGTATGGTCTCGCGCCCGGAAAATCACAACATCTTGTCTATCGAAATTTTTACTTAGCCATACTGTGATTTTTTACGAGTTCATCAATGATTGGTAGCTATTTAGGTTCTGTCTCAAAACTGCCGGGATTGGGGTCATTGCTGGTACAAGGTGCAATAGCACCCCAGCTTTGACCCCGTTTATGAGAGCGAAGCAAAGTTCGTCGCTATTTATTGTAACTTTATGGTGGGCACCTGAATAGTTACAAGGATTGTTTTTTTATTTTATAGTGTATCAGCTTGTTAATACAGAGTCTTTGCCGAATTTATTATTGATTGTATACATTATTTCAGGTTGCTATGGAGAATTATTTAGCGTATATGGACTTTCTTTGCTTGGCAATTTATAAATTATGGTTGACCGGGAGGTTTTTTAAATGGCTTTGAAACGTAGAAATGTTGATTTTAAACGGGATTTTGAGTTCACGTTTAATGGTGCCCGCTTGTTTGATCAAGAGAGTTATGTGCATGATATTAAAGAAGAGGCGGGTAGCGATTTTGCCAAAATGAGCCAACAGCAGGACTATATTGGTGACGGTAATAACGCTGCGGTTAATGTCTTGAAACGTACGGTTACCGGGCTGGTAGGTTATCCGATTACCCCTTCAACCCCGATTGCCGAGGGTATGGCTAAAGCTTATGCTGATGGTTTTGTCAATGTTTTTGGTGAGCGGATCTTCTATTTTCAGCCGGAAAGCGAACTCGGGGCGATGGCCTTCCTTGAGGGGGCGGCTTCTCAGGGCGGTCGTTATGCTGATAATACCTCATCTCAAGGGCTGACCTATAAGTATAAAAATATGTATTCGGTAGCCGGTAAAAGGCTGCCGGTTGTCATGACCATGCAGACTCGTGAACTTAACAAAGGGGGCTTGAGTATTCATAACGGTCATGCCGATCTTTACGCGGCTCGCGGGGCCGGATGGCTGCAGTTTATGACTGCTGATAATCAGGAGCTGCACTATCTGATTCCCTTAGCTTTCAAGGCGATCGAACAGCGTCAGCTGATGCTGCCGGCGATTGTTGCCGGGGAAGGTTTCCAGAAAAGTCACAGTATCGAAAATATCAAGATCGTTTCCGACCAGTTCCTTAAATATTTTCTCGGCGAACCTAATCGTCTTTTTCAGCCCGATTTTGACAATCCGGTTCTTATGGGATCTTTTACCGATATCGGAACCACGATGCCGACTCAGATGAAACAGGATCTGGCCCTCCTTAATGCCAAGAAATATGTTAAGGCGGCGATGGGGGTTATGAATGCGATTTTGGGAACCTCACTCGATGTCGTTGAGGATTACTACGCGGCCGAGTCGGAATATGTGGTTGTCTGTTTAGGGGCTGCGGTCGGTACCATGAAAGAGGCGATTGATTACTATCGCAGCAAAGGGGTTTCGGTTGGACTTTTGCGGCCGGTACTATTTTTCCCGGTTTGTACCGAAGAGTTGGCTCGTGGTATCCAGAATGCCAAAGTTGTTTCGGTCTTGGAAAAAACCGCTCTTGCTAATGAGCGCTATCTGTTACGGGATGTCAAACACGCAGCTTACAATGAGCGTACCGGGCGCTCTTTTAATCCGGTTATTACCTCGGGGATTTATGGTCTCGGGAGCCAGGATTTCAGTATTGAAGACTGTTTTGCGGTGATTGAAAATATGCTTTCGGAAAGGCCTATGGGGATTTATGGGGTTGGTATCAAAGGGCCCCATGTTCTCGATAAGGTTGTCCACGATGATTTTGTCGAGAGTGAGGTTGGCGTCGCCTTTGTCGGAGTCGGGGCGGAAGGGGTAAAGACCGCCCAGGAGACCCTGGCCAAAATTATTGCCAAGGCCGGCAAATATGTTCAGACCAGTGCCAAGTATGGCGCTTCCCGCAAGGGTGGTATGGTGGTTATGAATGCCCGAATTGCAACCCGGTCGATTCGTAACTGTTCCGATGTCAGCAAGATGGAAACTTTGGCGGTCTTTAATGATAAATATCTTCTTGATAACAGTTTGTTGGGATTAATCAAGGGGGTAAAGACGGGCGGTTATCTTGTCGTTAATACGGTTAAGGGTCAGGATGAGATTATTCAGCAGGCGACCCCTGAAGTGCGGGTTTTGCTCGAAAAAGCCATTTTTAACCTGGTTTTACTTGATGCTACCGGGGCCTCTCTGGCTCAACTGAAGCGCAATTTGCCGGGAACCCCGATTCTCGGGGCGATTAACCGGATTATCGAATTGTTGCCGGTCAAGGCGTTTAATGAGGCCTTTCGGAGTGAACTGGTAGGTAAATTCACCGGCCGTAAAGCGGCCTTGGTCGATATCAATATGGAGCTACTTGAGGTACCTTATGAACTTATTCCAGCTCAAGCCAGCTCTTTGCAAACTGAGACTGCGGTTGCCAAAACCGGGGTTAAGCAGATCGACTCTGGAACAATACTTAAGAAGATCTATTATGATCCGCCGGCTTCCAGGGGCTATCATAAGGATGATGAGTATGCGACGCTCACTTTCCCTTCAGTCTTAGGGGATAAGTATCGCCCCCTCTTTATTGAAAAAGTTCTTGAACCCCTGCAGAAGGGCGAGGAGATCTCCTGGGATCAGTTCTACAACATCGTTCCGGCCCGTACCTCGGAGTATAATGATACCAGTTTGATCGGTACAGTGCTGCCGGTTTTTGCGGCCGACAAATGTATTGCCTGCGGTCTCTGTATTGCTGCCTGTCCCGATAACGCCCTGCGCGTAACCGTGGTGCATGATCGTGAATATGAGGAGCTTGCGGAAGTTGAGAAAAAACTTTTCCGGCCTCTCGATTTAAGTAAATTTACCGGTTATGGTGATGCCGTATTTAAAGATAGTTACCTCAACATTAATGTGGTTTCGCAGTATTGTAAAGGGTGCGGGGCTTGTGTTGAAGTTTGTAAAAGGAAAGCTTTCAGCCTGGTTGATAAGAGTAGTATCAAGGTTGACGGGGAGGAACGTTTTCTTGGATCTGACATCTACGAAAAGGATGTCAGTCAGACGGTTGCACCCTACGTCAAAGAGAGTCGTTATCTGCAGCAGTTGATGCTGCTCTACTCGGGCCAGAAGTTTCTTCCCGGCGGCCATACCTTATGTCCGGGTTGTGGCGAGGGGATTATTGAAAATCTGGTTTTTGCGGCGGCCGAGATGGTGCGCCGCAATCCCCGCCTGATTGCCGACTTTTATCGTTCGATTCCGGCCCTGATGACTCGTGAACATGGTCGGGGTTTGCAGCATATGATTGATCATGGTTTCAATGTCTACACTGTTAATGCTACCGGTTGTGCCCAGGTTTCCTGTATGGGTAATCCCTATAATGCCCGGATCTATCCCTCCGGCCATTACGGTTTTGGTACCGCTAGTGCTGCCGGTCTCGGGGCCCGGATATCACTTTTTAATGCTTTTCGTAACCTTTATCTTGATAAATTGACCAAAGTTCTGGTCTTTGGCGGTGATGGTTCTTTCTACGATATCGGGAACCAGGGACTTAACTTTGCCCTGGGCGAGGATCAGGATGTAACCTGGATTATTTACAACAATGAAGCTTACATGAATACCGGTTTTCAGAAGTCCGGGGCCAGTCGTTTTGGTTCAAACCGAACCACCTCTCCCTACGGTATGGAGTTGCAGGGCAAGGACGATTTTCACCGTGAGATCGTTGGTCAGGCGATGGTTATTCCGGGGGTCTATGTGGCCCGTCTCTCATTATCAAATCCGATGTATGCGATGCGCATCCTGACTGAGGCGATTGCTTACAAAGGGCCCTCCCTGATTGAATTCTTTTCACCTTGTCCCACGGGACAGGGAATGGCGACTGATGATCTGCCGATTAAGCTCTCTAAAATGATGGTCGATTCCCGGGCCTGGACGGTTTTTACCCGTAAACCGTATGCCCGGATCGATCTGACCGGTAATCCTGATCCCGAAGAGATCTATCCCAAGGCCCGTAAAGTTAAAGGTAAAGAGGTGCCCCCGACGACTTTTCGTGATGTCGTCGCTCTTCTGGGTCAGTTTACCGGCGATGAAAAAACCATTGATGAAATTGTTAAAGTCAATGAACGGCAAAATCTCTACCTTTGGTGTCTCAATCAATATCGGGCCGGCATCCGTCGGGATATGCCCGATGCCGATGAAATAGAACGCCTGATCAGCCAACGCTGATGGCAAAGTAAAAAGTTCCGATATCCTGCGATGTTGAGCTTTTCCAGGCACTCGACATACTATTATGTATGGTCTCGCGCCTGTAAAAGCACAACATCTTTTCTATCGAAATTTTTACTTAGCCATCTCTTGATTTCTTGTGAGTTGATCGACGCTGATGACTCGGAAATGATAATATTGGGGGTAGACTTTTTGACGTTTGCATACTATATTGAACTTTAATTGTTTGGTTTAGTAGTTTTGTTCGACCTGTCTCGGATGGGGTCATTTCTTGATACTTGGCGGCCGTGATTATCGCACAAAACAGAGATATCCAACCCGCCATTTGTCAAGATGTGACCCCGTTAGCGGGAGCGAAGCAAAGTTCGCCGTTATCCGCTTTAACTTATAGGAGAGATAAATAAATGAAACGTTTTGCAGTTGGTTTGGTAGTTATGGTTGTTATTGCGGCAGCTGCCGTATTGCTTGTAATGCAGAACCATAGAACCGCCTATTCGGCTAAAATGGACAACCCTGCCGGATCTGTCGAAAAATCCCGACCGGCGACCGGAAGCCTTGCCGGTAAAGTTCTGGAAACTATGGATAGCGGTGGCTATACCTATGCTCTGCTGGCTACTGAGGACGGCGATAAATGGGTGGCTGCTCCTAAGACCGTGGTTAAAGTCGGGCAGACAGCAGCTTTTGCCCCGGGTATGGTGATGCGTGATTTCAAGAGTGAAACCCTTGGCCGAACCTTTGCCGAATTGGTTTTTTCCTCGGGCCTGGCGGGTGCTGGAAGTGGTAAATCGATGATGGCCGCAGGCTCTTGTCCCAATACAAAAGAGACAAATGCCGAGGACGGTTCTCCGCATGGTGGTGCCGGTATGGGTGGCGACGGTATGGGCTCAATGAAATCCTCCGGGCGGGTAACCGTACCTCCGGTTGATCTGGCGATCGAGAAGGCCGACGCGGAAAATGCTTTCACGGTTGTTGAAATATATCAGCAGGGAACTGCATTAAATCAGAAAAAAGTTGCCGTGCGCGGCAAGGTTGTTAAGGTCTCCGCCAATATCATGGGGAAAAATTGGATTCATCTCCAGGATGGTAGCGGTAAGCCGGAAGCCGGCACCCATGATCTGGTGCTGACTTCACTGCAAAAGCCGACCGTCGGTGAGATTCTTGTGGCTGAGGGGATACTGGCGGCCGATAAGGATTTCGGAGCCGGCTATCGCTACGAAGTGATTATTGAGGAAACCGAATTTAAGTAACCATAAAAGATCACCAATCTCAAAAGAAAGGGGCCCGGGTTAATCCCGCGCCCCTTTCTTTTTGTTTGGTTCCTTAGGGCCGGGTGTGCTTGAATTTTTCCAGTTGTTGGCTAAAATAATCTAGGTTGTCAGCATTCTCCGGATCTTTTAAAAGCTCTTCTGTTATAGTGATGGCCACGGTTGAATCGCCTCGGCACCAGTAGGCTTCGGCCAGAGTGTCAAGGATATGGGGTGATGGTTTTAAGGTGGCGGCTTTTTGGGCCAGTTGAAAAGCCCGTGGGTGGTCGCGTAACGCCTGATCTTTTATGGTTAGGAGCAGCCAGGCTAAATTATTGAGAGTTTCAGGGTCTTCGGGGTTGAGCTCGTGGGCCTGGTGCAGGGCTGTAAGGGCTTTTTCTTCTTTACCGGTTTCAATGTAGAGAGAGCTTAAAGCGAACCAGAGTTTGGTTTCCTTTGGTTTTTCTTTGAGCAGGTGCTCGAGGCGTTGACTCAGATAACGATAGTTGAGTTGTTGGGT
The DNA here is from genome assembly GCA_030633185.1 of Deltaproteobacteria bacterium. GTDB lineage: Bacteria > Desulfobacterota > Anaeroferrophillalia > Anaeroferrophillales > Tharpellaceae > Tharpella. The sequence goes on along the minus strand of DAOVTG010000033.1, from coordinate 1,586 downwards.
CATTCCGGATCGTTGCCAGTAGATGCCGGGTAAAAGTATGAGCAGGAAAACCAGGATATAGACCAGCAGATATTTTTTCAAACGTTGATGGTGGTTTTCGGCAATTTGAGGATTGGCCAGGGCGGTTTTGAGGAAAGCTATTCGTTGGGGGATATTAAAATGGTGCCAGTTGGGTTTTTCACCGGCTTGACCGAGGAGAAAACCCAATTTTTCAAAAGCCGAAACCAGATAGGGGCCGAGGCCGGGCAGATCCAGGGTAGCAAGGTCGGCCTGGCGTTCAAAGTTACGCAGAAAAAAGCCAAAGATGTAACGAAAGAAGAAGAGGTAGAGGAGCAACAGAGGAAGCATCTCCAGTAGAGAGAGAAAAATTTCCTGACCACCGACTCCACTGTCAAGCAGGGCACTGACCGGGGTGGTGGTTAAGAGCCAGGCGAGTCCCAGATCGAAATAGAGAAAGTTAAAAAAGAAAAAAGTCAGAAAGAAGAGCAGAAAAAAGAGCAGGTGGCGATAGCGGACATGACCAAGTTCATGGCTCATGACCGCAATTATCTCATCGCCATTGAGCAGGCGTATCAGATCCGGGGTGATTAGAAGATAACGACTGAAGGGAAAGGCTCCGACCACGGCGGCGGTTGCCATGCGGCCCTCAAATGGGGGCCAGAGCATGATCTCACGGTAGCGGACCTGTTGTTGTCGGCAGAGACTGATAATGGCTTGGCGCAGCGGTGATTCCGGTAGTTTTTTACATTGCCAGAGATGAACCAGCAGGGGCGGGGCGGCAGTCGTCAGGATTAAGAGAAAAAGCACAAAAAGAGCCATCTCGCCCAGTGGGTGTTGGAGTGCCTGTTGCATGATCCGGGGCATCCAGAGGTTGAAAAGGTCGATGATAAAGAGAATACTAAGCCAGGGAAGCACCAAGCCTAGGGCAAAACGGAGGCGGCCCTTTATATAGGCCCGGCGCGGTCGGATCAGGAGAATGCGTTCGGCAAAATAGTGGTGGCTCTCCTGCCAGATGATAATCTGGAGCAGGAAAAAGATACTTAAGCCCAAGAGATTGTTGAGCCCTTCGCTTTTACTGACCAATGGCAGAAGTTTAATCAGTGATCCCAGGTCGGCGCCATAAACCATCCCGGAAAAAATTATTATAGCCCCAATCTGGAGCTGCATTTGGAGACGGTCGTAGAGGGCGGGTAATTGTTGGTCGTTCAAGTACCTGGTGCGTTGGCTTAAACGTTGGCAACGTTTACGGACAAGCCAGAAAAAGAGCAGGAGCAGGGCCAAAATCAGCGACAGGCTGGAGCCCGGTTGCAGGAGTTCCAGCGGCTGTTCGGGTCGAGCCGTGTAGATAAGAATGACGACAATATAGAAGATAAAGGTTTGATACATAGCTGTAAAATTCTCAGAAAGTTGCTTGGCAATTAATCCACGATTTCGGGGTTGATGCTCTCGTAAAAAGTCACGGGATGGCTAAGTAAAAATTTCGATATACAAGATGTTGTGGTTTTTCAGGCGCGAGACCATACATGTAGTATGTCGAGTGCCTGAAAAACCACAACAGCGCAGTAGATCGAAATTTTTACGACGCC
>DAOVTG010000178.1 GCA_030633185.1 Deltaproteobacteria bacterium | reverse complement strand
TGGCTACGGAACCGACCGAACTGATTTCGGCTATTGGGAAACCCGAATACACGCCGATTAAAGATACCGGACTGCTCTTTCTGAGCAATTCAAGCAGCGACGTTTTTATGCTTATTGAGAGTCAGGAGATTTACATTCTTCTGGCTGGTCGTTGGTTTTCGAGCAAGAGTTTCGATGGCCCCTGGCAGTATGTCCCAGGTGAAAAACTGCCCGCCGATTTTGCCGCTATTCCTGAAGATTCTGAGATGGCGAGGGTTCTTTATGCCGTACCCGGAACCAAGGCTGCAGGTGAGGCGGTTTTGGAAGCCCAGATTCCCCAGACCGCCAGAGTTGATCGGAAAAAGGTTGATCTTGTGGTTAAGTATGACGGTAAGCCGCGCTTTGAAACGATTACCGGCACCCGGATGATCTATGCGATTAACAGTGGAACACCGGTGATCTATTGTAAACGTAAATACTATGCTTGCGATGATGCGGTTTGGTACATTTCTGAAACTGCGACCGGCCCCTGGCGGGTGGCGGATGCGATTCCCGAAGAGATCTATACGATTCCGCCCGATAATCCGCTCTATAATGTAACCCACGTTCGCATCTATAGTGCCACGCCGGACGAGGTCTACATCGGCTATACGCCTGGTTATACGCAAACCTATGTCTATCATACAACGGTGGTTTACGGTACCGGTTACCGCTATCCTTATTGGTATGGCAGTATGTACTATCCGTGGCCGGCAACCTATGGTTTCCAGGTGCGCTATAGTTCGTGGGGCGGCTGGGGTTTTGGTTTTAGTTACTGTAATGGACCTTTTAACTTCTATTACGGCAACGGCTATTATGGTGGCTGGTGGGGGCCGGGTTACTATCGTGGTTATCGGTATGGGCACCGACATGGTTATGGTTACGGTTATGTTAACCGTCCCGGTTATCGACCCGGTCATCATCGACCGCGGCACGATTTTTATCGGAGTCGGGGTAATCGAAACCGAGGTGTCAGGCCAGCAGTCAGGCCAGCAGTCATGCCGGGTCGCGGTGGTGGTAGCTGGGCAAAACCAGCGAATCGTCGGGCCAATAATGTCTTTGCTGATCGCCAGGGTAATATCCATCGCAAAGTTGGGAATAAGTGGGAAACCAGAACTCGAGGGGGTTGGAGTTCCGAGAAGCGAGCGTCAAATCGACCATTAAGTGTGCGTCCATCGACTCGGACGGCAAGTCGGACGGCAACCAGACCCAGTAATTTGAATCGTAGTTATCAGTCGCGTCAGCGCGGTACTCAGCGAACTAACAATTTTCAGAGTCAGAGGAGTTCACGGCCAAGTAGCAATATGCAGCGTTCGCGTCCGAGTCCCAGCCATCGTGGCGGCGGCGGTCGGAGGAGATAGCATAAATTGCCATTGCAGGTTCTATCGGCAAAGAATTTGGCAACTTGCATAAATTAGGCATTAATGCGGTTTTTAGTCTCTGTCCAGGCCCCATTTCTCTGGCGGAGTCACTGAAACTTTCCCGGGAAAATGTCGCTCGAGTTACAGAACAAGCTCTACGTGCCTTTCTCGCCGGTCGCAAAGAGAGCCCAAGGTGATACCTCAGTCGGGGCCAAGACGAAAAGAAGGAGGAGAGCGAGAAGATTATTTCTCATAGCCTACTGCCTTACCCGCCAGGTTCCATCATTGCCCTGGAGCAGACGAACCCGGTCGCCGACTCTATAGTGACCATCCGCTTCCTGAACTATGGCTATTAATCGGCCATTGACAAGTTCGATGGTAAATTCCAGGGCTGGTTTGGTGCCCGATTTTTTTTCAAGACACCCTTTACAACATTTCCCGGTTACGAACCTCTTCTTCAACATTAACAACCTTTTCGCGCATGGTTTCAAGCAGAACATAAACAACCGGTACCAGCAGGGTCGAGATAAAGCAGGCGGCGACCATGCCTCCTAAGACCACGGTGCCGATAGATTTCATGGTCATGGCTCCGGCCCCGGAGGCGAAAGCCAATGGGATAACGCCTAAGATAAAGGAGAGAATCGTCATCATGATGGCGCGAAAACGGAGGGTTGCGGCATTTAAAGCAGCGTCAAAGATTGATTGGCCCTGTTCACGTAATTCCTTGGCAAATTCGACGATCAAAATTGCATTTTTACAGGATAGACCGATCAAAAGCACCAGTCCTATTTGAGCAAATAGATTATTGTCTAAACCGGCAAAATTTTGGGCCAGCAGAGCTCCGAGCATGACCAGGGGTACCGAAACCAGGATCATGATCGGCAGGATCCAGCTTTCGTACTGGGCGCATAAAACCAGGTAGACAACAATCAGGGCGAAGGCAAAGACAAAAATCTGAGCATTGCCGGCGAGGCGCTCCTGGTAGGACATGCCGGACCATTCGAGGCCAAAGGTGTTATCTTCGGGCAGCACCCGTTCCGCAATTTCCTCCATAGCGGCCATGGCCTGGCCCGAGCTGTAACCCGGGGCCGCCGTCCCGTTAATTTGAATTGAACGATACATGTTGTAATGAGCCAGGTTCTGCGGTCCGGTCTTAAAGCTGACGCTCACCAGGGCGCTTAGAGGAACCATCGCACCTTGATGGTTGCGGACAAAGAGTTTTGTCACATCTCTTGGAGAACTTCTAAATTTCTTATCGGCCTGGATGTAGACCCTGAAAACTTTACCGAATTTATTAAAATCGTTGACATAAACTGAGCCTAGATAGACCTGCATGGTTGTGAATAACTCAGACAAATCAACCCCTAAGGAGCTCAATTTTTTTCTGTCGATATCAAGTGTAAGAATTGGATAATTGGGAGCATAAGTTGTGTAAGCCATGCCGATTCGGGGGTCTTTATTGGCTTCGGCAATCAGCTTGTTGGCATGGCCGACAAAAGTTTCAATGTCACCGGCCAGGTAATCTTGCAGGCGCAGATCAAATCCGCCAACCGTGCCGAGGCCGGGAATCCCGGGCAGGTTGAAAGCCACAACCCGGGCCTCGCTGATAGCGGCCCCCATTTTATTAACCTGTTTGATGATTGACTGTACGGTCAGTTCCGGGGTTTGTCGCTCACTCCAGGGCTCAAGGGTGACAAACCCGACCCCGGCACTGCTGTCCAAAGTGGCGGTCAAAACATTGTAACCGTCAATCATAATCAGGTCGGAAATGCCGGGGATTTCAAGAATACCCTTCTCGATTTCCTGGCGGGTATCGGCGGTTCGTTCAAGAGAAGTTCCTGGTTTCAGATTAAGCATCACCATGAACGCGCCCTTATCCTCCTGCGGCACAAAGCCGGTTGGAGTTATCGTAAAGATGTACCAGGTCGCGACCATTAGTCCGGCAAAAGCTAAAACCATGATCCAGCGCAATTTTATAAGCAGGCTTACGAGTTTGGTATAAGCGTTCGTAAGACGATCAAAAAACTTATCAAAAAGGTGAAAAACAATAAATTTATCCTTACCTTCCGGTCGTCTTCTGATAATGATTGCGGCAAGCGCCGGTGACAAGGTCATGGCGTTAAGGGAAGAGATCATTACGGCAAAACTAATGGTCAGAGAAAACTGCTTATAGATCGAGCCGGTAAGTCCGGGCATCATTGAAACCGGTACGAAAACCGCGACCAGAACCAGGGTCGTGGCGATAATCGGCCCGATAAGTTCGAGCATCGTCTTTTTTACAACTTGAGGAATCGAGAGTTGGGCCTCTTTTTCCATGATTCTTTCAACATTTTCTACCACTAAAATAACATCGTCAACGACAATGCCGATAGCCAGAATAAGACCAAAGAGGGTCAGGAAATTTATGGAAAAACCGGCTAGTTGCATAATCCCGAAGGTACCGATTAAAGAGACCGGAATGGCGATCGCAGCGATTATGGTTGGCCGCCAGGAACCTAAAAAAAGAAAAACAATCAGAATTACTAAAAGGATTGCGATGAAAAGATTTGTCACCACATTTTTAATTGCCACTTCAACAAAAAGGGTCGTATCGTAAGGAATTGAAGCCTTAACTCCATCTGGAAAACGTTTTTCCAGCTCTTTAAGTTTGGCCGCAACCTGTTTTTTGATCTCCAGAGAGTTGGAACCCGGTAACTGCGAGATACTGATAGTTGCGGCCGGTTTTTGGTTAAGCCTGGCGTTCCATTCGTATTTTTCCGATCCCAGTTCCACCCGGGCAACATTTTTCAGATAAACCAGACTGCCGTCATTGTTGGTTTTGATGACAATGTTGGCGAATTCTCTAACATCTTCAAGTTGACCTTCGGTCGTTAAAGTAAATTCTACCTGTTGATCCCTGAAGCTTGGTGGGGCTCCGATTTTACCCAGTGCGGCCTGGCGGTTCTGGGATTTTATGGCAGCCATGATTTCAGTTGGACTCAAACCTAAAGATTTGACCCGATCCGGATCAAGCCAGATGCGCATCGAATATTTTTTTTCACCCAGGATCTCCGCCTTACCGACCCCCTTGATTCTTCTCAACTCATCAAGAATATTCAGGTTGGCAAAATTATTAAGGAAACTTTCATCAAAACGCTCATCCCCGCTGATGGCTACGAAACAGACCGTGGCCGGGGATTTTTTGTCGACGACAACTCCTTGTTGGTTTACTTCAGAAGGTAGTTGGGAGGAGGCCATAGAGACTTTATTCTGAACATCAACGGCGGCGATATCAAGATCATAACCCGGTTCAAAGTAGACATTGATGGTTGAAGTACCAGAGCTCGTACTGGAAGATTCCATGTAGATGACGCCGTTGATGCCGTTGATTTTATCTTCTAAGGGTCGGGTGACGCTCTCTTCAACCGTGAAGGCATTGGCTCCTATATAAACAGCATTGACAACCACCGTCGGAGGCGTGACGTCAGGATATTCCTGAATCGGCAGGATGCCCAGCGAGACCATGCCACCCAGAACAATGAGCAGAGAGATAACCATGGCAAAGATCGGGCGTTTGATGAAAAAAATAGAAAACATGCCTACTCCTCATCTCCAGTCATTCCCGCTTTTTTCATGACCGCCATAACCCCTTTTTCAGCCGTTACATCCTTTGGGGTTATCTCCATCCCGGGCCGCAACTTGGTTAGAGCCGAGATAACTACTTGAGCTCCGTCGTCAAGCCCCTTTTTAATTGAGAGGTAGTGACGTCCTTCAAAACCGCGTTCCACATTGATCCTTTTGGCCCGGCTTTTTTCATCGACCACGTAAAGAAAACTACCTTGCTGATCTTCAAGGACGACATTGGGAGGTACCATCAGAAAAGAGATCTGATCGGTAACAAAGATATCAGCATAGACAAAAGTGCCTTCCAAAAGTTTGTGTTCAGGGTTGGCGACGGTGGCCCGCATAGTGATCGTGCCGGTCATCGAATCGATACGGTTGTCGGTAAAGCTGACTTGGCCTTTAAGAGGTTCCCGTTCGATAATGTTGAGTTGGCTCGGCACCCGAACTCGGGCGTCGAGTA
>DAOVTG010000027.1 GCA_030633185.1 Deltaproteobacteria bacterium | reverse complement strand
CGACCATTCCAACATCTGTCGATAATGCGAAGGTTAATATCAGAGAGGTAATGGAAGAGACCAGAAAAGCAATCGACTCACACCTATAAAAAGTAGACCACTTCACGCTTTGCGCAAGAGTTTTGAAACCTCTCCTAAGAAACCATCGACCTTCATCTCGCCAAGCAGTTCCGGGAGCTCTTTCACAACCCGACCATCAGCCGCAAAGAGCATTCTTTCCCGACACCTCTGCTGGGCCTGAAATTTTGCCTGCCAAAAGGGGTGATTACTGCAGACTTCAGGTGGCAGCATCTTATTAAGAATAAAACCATTTACGCTAATGCCAAACTCATTCAACGAATCGGCAATATGAAGTGCTTGTTCGATAGGCAGACGTTCAGGGTTGGCAACCACCCAGGCGGTCGTCTCGGTTTGCAGAAGTTCGATGACTTGCGCCGTCAAATCCCGCCACTTATTGATCAGAGCCAATGGATCAACCTTATTAAAGACATTTTTCACCTTCACATAAACCTTCTGGGCCTGGGTCATATGAGAGTAAAAAAGCTGCTGAATAAAAAGCAGGTTAAGGGTAGTTACCGTCGGTGCCGTATCCCAGACAATCGTCTGGTAAGTGCCTGACTGGGCCATCGTCAGGAGATAGTCGAGCATAAACTCTTCATCAATCCCCGGAGCCCCCTCAATATAATCGAGAATTTCACGTCCGACAGGCAAAAAAGAGGACAAAACCGCATAAATTTCATCGGCAAATTTCTCCCGCCACAAATCCAGAACCAGTTGACGAGTCAACTCCACGGCATCGAGATTGGCAGCAACCTCCGTTACCCTCTGGTCGAGTGGTTGAGAAAAAATCTCCGAAAGAGAACCGGAAGGGTCAGTGGAGATCAAAAGGGTTTTACCCAATTGTGCATAGTGCAAAGCCGTCGCAACCGCCATTGTCGTCTTCCCGACTCCACCTTTTCCGGTAAACATTTCTATTTTTGTCATCTTTTAAACCTCAATAAAAAAAGGCCTCGGAGAAAACCGAAACCTTTTTGCAAATCCGTCAACTATTAACCGTAAAAAATCATTCCGACATTAAAAGAGAAAACGTCTCTTTAAAGTAGACATACCCAGACCACAGTGTATAGATAAATGCCACCCAGAGAAAAAAGGTACCCACGGTGTGGGCATCAGCACCCAAAAAAGGATAATGAATAACCAGAGCCACAACTGCCACAATCTGAAAAATTGTCTTGTATTTGGCCATTGCACTGGCAGCAATAATTTTTCCCTTCTCGGCGGCAATCGCCCGTAAACCGGTAACCGCAGTCTCCCGACAAAGAATCAGACACACCATCCAGGCCGGAGCGCGCTGTAAATGCACCAACATAACCATCGTCGTCAACAGAAGAAGCTTGTCAGCCAGGGGATCAAGCAACTTACCAAGGGTTGATTCAAGGTCATACTTTCTGGCCACATAACCATCAAGCCCATCGGTAATTGCGGCCACAACTACCAAAAGTGCGGTTAACAGGTTCAACCAACGGTTGTCAAAATAGAGAAGGATTATAATCAGGGGGACAGCAAAAATACGACTACAGGTTAAGAGATTCGGCAAATTAGCTGGATCACTCAAGACCTCCCTGATCACGGCCAAGGCGGGAGAACAGACTTTCTTAATGGAATTCGGTAAATAATTATTTTGAGCCATTTCCGTTGATCCGTTCTTTAAGATCTTTACCTACTTTAAAGAATGGCAACCGTTTCTCGTTAACCTGAATTGATTCACCGGTTTTAGGGTTACGACCGGTATAAGCTTTATAGTATTCTATATGAAAACTACCAAACCCCCTCAACTCTATGCGATTTTCATCAAGCAAAGCTTGCTTCATATTATCAACAACCAGATTGACAATAGTCTCGGAAACCTTGAGATTTAGATCGGAACGATTCGCCAATTCTTCAATCAGCTCAGATTTATTCATAGTAAAACCTTAACCCGGTACCACCGGAACCCACCAGGCACTTTTTAAATTAACTTTCTCAAACTTCTTAACCAGCTTAATTCATTAGCAATATCTAATTGATAATGTCAAGCAAAATTTTAACAGATCAGCTCTTTTATCCTTTTTTCCCGCGGCCTTCACGCTTTCTGAAGTGGATTTTCACCGGGACTCCGTAAAAACCAAAATGTTCGATTATTTTGTTTTCCAGATATCTTACATAGGACGGCTTAATCCCTTTAATTATATTAGCAAAAACAACAAAAGTGGGGGGCGCACTGCGAACCTGAGTCATAAAATAGAATTTTAGTGGTCGCCGGTAAATCAGGGGATGCTGATGGGCGGTCACCACCTTTGAAAGCCAGCGATTGAGCTCTCCGGTGCCGACTCGACGACTATAGACCTCATATAAAGCTTTAATTGTCGGAAATATTCTTTGCAAACCCTGACCGCTTTTGACTGACAACTCCACCATCACCGGCCTGCGAATACCAAATAAACGCTCGGCCAAATCCTCTTTTAAATCAGCCAAAAACTTTCTTTTACCGGAAGACAAAAGATCTATCTTATTAAACACATAGATTACAGCCTTGCCTTTTTCATGGGCCAGGGCGGAAATCTGCAGATCCTGATCGGTAATTCCGGAGACGGCATCGATCATCAACACCACGATCCGGGCAAAATCTATGGCCCGCAGAGTTGCGACATTACTTAAACTCTCAACCTTTTCATGAACCCGAGCCCGACGCCTGAGACCGGCAGTATCCAAAAAAAGATAGCTCTGCTGATTATTGACCAAAGAGAGCTCAACTGAATCAACCGTAGTTCCCGGCCGCGCATTGATCGTCAGTCGATCACTTCCGACCAGATGATTAAGCAAAGAGGATTTTCCGACATTCGGCTTACCCACCACCGAAACCCTGATCAGTTCATCTTCACTCTTTTTTTCGACATCCTCTTCAACTGACGGCAGGAGTTCGGCCAGGGCCTCTTTTAAAGTGGCGATCCCCTCACCATGTTCGGCAGAGATATGAAAGATATGCTCCATCCCCAAAGCATAAAAATCAACACTGCTCAACCTGACATGGGGTGATTCACACTTATTAACAACCCATAAAATCGGTTTCCCGCTGCGACGCAGATAACGGGCAAGTTCACCATCTTCAGCGCTCACCCCACTCTGCCCATCCAACAGGAAAAGGATAATGTCTGCTTCATCCACCGCCGCCCGGGTTTGCCGCCCGACATCCTTTTGCAATTGATCCTCAACGCAAAAGACCAACCCCCCGGTATCGACCAGCAGGCACTCCTTGTCTTCAACCTCAAGCTCGGCAAAAAGACGATCACGGGTAACTCCGGGCGTATCGGCAACAATAGCCTGCCGCTTCTTTAAGAGCCGATTAAACAGAGTCGATTTCCCGACATTAGGTCGTCCAACAATCACCACACAGCTTTTCATCTACAATTTCCACATTCCGACTTATTTAAACACACCGATTCAATCAAAACCGGCTATCTAATATGATTTTTACATTTTTGCAAGTTTTAAGACCTTCATTGAGATTATTAAAAGCCCTGATATCAAGAGTTTTTACTTGCTAATCAACTGTTATCCATGTTAGTTGACTGCCCTTATTTCAAGAGCCCGCCCCTGAAAAGAGGATGGCTTTTACAAACATCCGAATCACTAACCTATAAGAATGGATTAAGTAGCTTTATGTCGGCAATGAAAAAAAATCAGGACCTGAAACCTTTCTACAAAAACTTGGCTCTCTGGCTCGTGGTCTGCCTCGTCATGATCATGGTATTTAATGTCTTCAACAACCCCCAAGGAGTTGCAACACACGAAATTGGTTTCAGTGAATTCATCGAACTAATTGACTCCGGCCAGATCAGCGAGATCACTATTCAGGGGCAGAACATCTCCGGCACCTATGGGTCTACTGCCTTTAAAACCTATACACCGGACGACCCCTCTCTGATAAAAATGCTGCGCGACAAAGGCATTCGTATCACCGCTAAACCTGAAGATCAGTCCCCTTTATGGCAATCGATCCTGATCTCCTGGTTTCCGATGCTTCTTTTAATTGGGGTTTGGGTCTTTTTCATGCGCCAGATGCAGGGTGGCGGTGGTAAAGCGATGTCTTTTGGCAAAAGCCGGGCCAAGCTTCTCACTGAAGACCAGAAAAAGGTCACCTTCAAAGATGTCGCTGGCATTGAAGAGGCCAAGGTGGAGCTCGAAGAGATTATCAATTTTTTAAAGGAGCCCAAAAAATTCACCCGCTTGGGCGGCAAGATTCCCAAAGGGGTCTTATTGGTCGGAGCTCCGGGAACCGGTAAAACCCTGCTCGCTAAAGCGATTGCCGGTGAAGCCGAGGTTCCTTTTTTCAGTATCAGTGGTTCGGATTTTGTCGAAATGTTTGTCGGCGTCGGGGCTTCCCGCGTCCGTGACCTCTTCATCCAGGGCAAAAAAAATGCCCCTTGCCTGATATTTATTGATGAAATCGACGCCGTTGGTCGTCATCGAGGCGCCGGTTTAGGCGGCGGACACGATGAGAGAGAGCAAACTTTAAACCAGCTTCTGGTCGAGATGGATGGTTTTGAATCTAATGACGGAGTGATCCTTTTAGCCGCTACCAATCGGCCCGACGTCCTTGATCCGGCGCTGCTCAGACCCGGCCGTTTTGACCGTCAGGTAATTGTCCCCAATCCCGATGTCAAGGGACGCGATGGTATTCTCAAAGTTCACGCTCGTAAAGTGCCGCTGGCCAAGGATGTTGACCTCATGGTCGTCTCTCGCGGAACTCCCGGCTTTACCGGCGCTGATCTCGCCAACCTGATCAACGAAGCCAGTCTCCTGGCCGCCAGGACGGAGAAAAATGAGGTTGAAATGGTCGACCTTGAGGAAGCCAAAGATAAAGTTATGATGGGGGCTGAACGACGCAGTTTGGTGATCAGCCCTGAAGAGAAGAATAACACCGCTTTTCACGAGGCTGGCCACGCTTTAGTAGCCCGACTTTTGCCAGGAACCGATCCTATCCATAAAGTCAGCATCATTCCGCGGGGTCGAGCCTTGGGCCTGACCCAGCAGTTGCCGATTGATGAACGCCATACCTACAACAAGGATTATCTGATCAACAACATCATTGTTCTGATGGGTGGCCGCGCGGCCGAAGAAATAGCTTTGAACCAAATTACTACCGGAGCCGGCAACGACATTGAACGAGCCACCAAAATGGCCCGCAAAATGGTCTGCGAATGGGGCATGGGGAAAATGGGTCCGGTAAGTTTCGGCAAAAAAGAAGAACACATCTTCTTAGGCCGTGAAATGGCCCAAAGTCGTGATTTTAGTGAAAGTACGGCGATAGAGATCGATGATGAAATCAAAGAAATAGTCCTCGATGCTTATGTCAAAGCCCACAAGCTGGTAAGCGAAAACCGTAAGTCCCTTGAAGACCTATCCTTGGCTCTGCTTGAAAAAGAAAGTCTCAACGGTATTGAGGTTGACAAGATCATCGGTATTGAACCTGAAGGTAAGAAAACCGACGATAATCCGGAAAGAATCGAGCAAAACATAGACCCGAAACATAAAACCTGAAAATATAGTATATAGATAAGTGCCAAAAGAGAGTTACAATAAAACCGAAAAAAAACAGGCCCGATTTCTCGGAAAACAGTGGCAGATTGTCAAAAAAATTACGGCGGGAAAAGCCTTAAAACCTGACATCATGATTGTTAAACGAGGACAGCAGTTCCTCGTAGCCAAGGATTTTCGTAACAAAGGGTGGGGGGCTCGCTACATCTGGGGGCCACTCAACCTTCTGTATGAAAAATTCCTCTTAAAAAAGCTCGATGGAGTCGCCAATATTCCTCAAGTCATCGGGCTGGAAGACTACAACTGCCTACTCATCAGCCTTATTGAGGGTGATGAGATTAAAAAATGCGTTCACCTTCTCACTAAGAATTCTTTCGACCAATTGCTAGAAATTGCCGACAATCTTCACTCCAGAGGGGTTCTGCATCTCGATCTCGGTCACAAAAGCAATATCATGGTTGATCAGCATGGCAACCCGGCGATCATCGACTTCAACTCTTCTCTCTACCTGCCGCCGAACTCTTTTTTCCGACCCTTGATTCACCTGCTAGCTAAAATCGACCACTATTCAATTCTCCGCCTAAAAATTAAGTTTCGCCCTCAAGACTCGAACCCTGCGGAGAAAAGAAGAGTAGAATTTTTTTTACGTTTAAGAAAATTATGGATTTTTGACCGGTTACTGAGAAAGATAACCAACTCCGCTAAAGCCGGATCTCATAGCTAAGAGCTATCATGTCATAGGTGTACTACGACCATGCGCAACTACCATGTTCGACTTCTGGATATCAAAACAGCTACTGATGCCGCCGCATTGATGCAGCAAATCGGCACAGACATCCAGGGCGTCAGCCTGATGAAAAACAAGATGGTTCACTACAATTTTCGGGTGGGCCCACTTCCGGCAGCGGCCGCCAATATCATCAAGCAGGAGATGCTGTCCGTCGGTGGTGAAGCGGCGGTCACCCGTGGCGTTATAAACTGTAGCGTTAACGACAGCGACGCCATTCTAAGTGCAACCCGGAAACAGTTCCGCAAATTTTGCCAGAAGCTTCGAGCCCAACCCTTCTCTCTAGCCCTGATGGCTGAGCAAATCCAATCAGCCCTCCGGATCCAGGGAAAAAGTACTGGGCTCCCCTTTAGTTGCCGTGGGGTTGATGTCGATCTTAAACAGCAATCGCTGATCATGGGCATCCTAAATGTAACACCGGACTCTTTTTCTGACGGTAATCGCTTCTTTACATCTGAAGATGCTCTTGTTAAAGCCCGCCGCCTGATTTCGGAAGGGGCTGATATCCTTGATATCGGCGGCGAATCGACCCGGCCCGGAGCGACCCGGGTCGAAGAGAATGAAGAACTCAAACGAGTACTGCCGGTAATCGAAGCCCTGCGCCGGGAATTCCCCAAATTGCCGCTCTCGATTGATACCTGCAAAAGCCGGGTCGCAGCTACAGCCCTTGACGCCGGAGCCGACATTATCAACGATATCAGCGCCTTTAATTTCGACCCTGAAATGGCCGCTGTCGCCGCCTCGACTAAAGCCTATACCTGCATCATGCATATCCAGAAAGACCCGGATACAATGCAGAAAGACCCGACATACAGTGACCTTTTCGCCGAGGTATGCCTCTATTTCGAAAAGAGCATCACTCTTGGGATCAAAGCCGGTGTCAAGCGGGAAAGACTTATACTTGACCCCGGTATCGGCTTTGGCAAGACCCTTGAACATAATCTACTGCTTTTAAAACACCTTAAAGAGTTTACCGGATTCGGCCTGCCTCTACTGATCGGCACTTCGCGCAAATCATTTATCGGCAAACTGACCGGTGATCCGGTCGACCAACGCCTCTTTGCCTCGCTGGCCACAGTGGCCCAGGCTTTAACCAATGGTGCCAACATTGTCCGCGTCCATGATGTAGCCGCCACTAAACAGGCCCTTACTGTAATAGACGCCATCAACCACACCCAACGTTAAAACTTAAATCATGGCCGAATTTTTCGAGACCTTACTTAACAGTCGTTGGCTTGACTTTATCGATATTATTATCGTAGCCATCCTCATCTATCAAGTCCTGCTGATTATTCGCGGCACCCGAGCCTTTCAGATACTTTTGGGCCTTTTTCTGATCTTTATCATCTACCAGCTCTCTCTATTGCTTGGTTTCTATACCCTGCATTGGCTTCTCAACGGTTTTTTAAGCTCGATTGTCTTAATTGTCATCGTCTTATTCCAAAACGAATTCCGCCGGGCTCTGGCCAAATTCGGCAAGACCTCCTTCACGATCAATCCAACGGGAGAACTCAACTACCTTGACAAGATCATCAAGGCCTGCACAACCATGTCGTTGGAAAGGATTGGGGCTTTGATCGTCTTTACCCGTGAAAACAAGATCCCCGGCATCGTTGAAGGCGGCATCGAAATTAATGCCAAAGTCAGTGACGCCCTCTTGTTGAGCATTTTTAATCCAGGATCCCCGATTCACGATGGTGCGGTAATCATCGATGAAGGGGAAATTGTCGCCGCTGGCTGCTTTCTTCCTCTGGCCATCGAACCCATGATTGAGAAAATCTTCGGCACCAGACATCGGGCGGCAATGGGTATTTCCGAAGACACCGATGCCGTTGTGGTTATCGTTTCCGAGGAAACCGGCAAAATATCGCTCTCGATCGGCGGCAAGATCACAAAAGAGCAGAATACCGAATCCTTAAGCCGGGTCTTAAATAACATTTTCTCTCCAAAACGAAAGAGATCGGGATTTTTCGCCTCTCTGCACCATATTTTTACAACTAGTAAATAAGGCCTGACCGCCATGGCTCCGATACGATCACTTTTTTTTGAAAACCTGACCCTTAAGATCCTGTCAATCATCCTGGCAGGATTTCTCTGGTTTTTTGTCTCCGGCAAGAGCAAGACTGAACTGGCCTTAAGTGTCCCGGTTGAGTTCACCTCAATTCCGACCGACATGACCATCATCAGCAAGGTACCTACCAGTATTCACATCCGGGTAAAAGGAACCAAAACCCTGCTCCGCCCCTTAAGCTCAAAACTACCATCAATAAGCATTGATCTGGCCAAAGCTACAACCGGCAAAAATGTGATTCGTCTGGACCAGGAGACCTTTCACGATCTTCCCCTAGGGGTTGATGTCGTCAACCTCGACCCCGACACCCTGACCATCTACCTTGATCGCTTCGTCAAAGTCACCCTGCCGATTAAAATAAAAACCAAAGGCGTGCCCCCAAGAGGATTTCAAATTAAAGAGGTAATAGTTACCCCGCCAACCGCTGAATTCAGGGTTTCCGAAGAGTATCTCAAAAAGCATGATGCCGTCTACTCTGATCCCCTGGATGTCAGTCAGCTGCGCCAGAATACAACCATTGATATCAGTTTGCTGACCCCGCCGAATGAGCTCAAGCTCATTGACCCTAAAAGTATCATTTCGGCGGCCATCGAGATCGGCGAAACCCAAGCCCAAAGAATCATTAAAGGAATCCGGATAGACTTCCAAAACCGCAATAAAATTATCGGCCGGATCGGTATCAGCAACTATTTTGTCGATCTCGACGTAGAATGTCCACTTTTGATGCAAGTTGATGATATCCGTAGACAGGCCCGCATCAGCGTCGACCTGGCACCAATGCTGGAAAACAATGAAAATAGTTACTACACCTTCCCCATTCAGGTCAGCCTGCCGGAAAAGGTAAAACTCAATTCGATGAACCCGACCGAAGTCGAAATCGTCTTTAAGAAAAGCGAACCCGGCCCGGAGTAGAGAAAGTATAGGAAACCACCATGCGCAAACTATTTGGCACCGATGGCGTACGAGGAACTGCCAACATCGATCCGATAACCGCTGAAATCGCACTCCAGATCGGCCGGGCCACGGCCTACATCTGCAAAGAGAAAGATCATCGACACAAGATAGTCATTGGTAAGGATACCCGGATCTCGGGCTACATGCTGGAAAGTGCTCTGGTTTCCGGAATCTGCTCAATGGGAGTTGATGTACTCCTCATCGGCCCCATGCCGACCCCGGGTATTGCCTTTATTACTCGTAGCATGCGAGCCGATGCCGGGATGGTTATTTCAGCCTCACACAACCCTTTTCAGGATAATGGCATCAAGATCTTTTCCCGTGACGGGTTCAAGCTCCCTGACCATGAAGAGTCCCGGATTGAAGATTTGATCTTCAATCAAACAATTGACCAGCTGCGCCCGACCGCTGATGATATCGGCAAAGCCTTTCGCATTGATGACGCCAACGGCCGTTATATCGTTTTTCTAAAAAACACCTTCCCCGACCACCTGACCCTGGAGGGGATGAAGCTGGTTATTGACTGCGGTAACGGAGCTGCCTACAAGGTCGCACCGGCGGTTTTCAGCGAACTCGGGGCCGAGGTCATTACGCTCGGCATCAACCCGGACGGCAAAAATATCAACTCAGGCTGCGGCTCCCTCTACCCTGAAAAACTGCAGCAAACGGTTATCGAGGAGCAGGCCCAAATCGGCATCGCTTTTGACGGGGACGCCGACCGGGTCATCTTTGTTGATGACACCGGCAAGGTAGTTGATGGCGATCAGATCATGGCCATCTGCGCTCTCCATATGCAAGACCGGGAAAACCTCAAAAAAAATACCGTCGTCGCCACCGTAATGAGTAATATGGGGCTGGAAAAAGTCTTGAACGAAGCTGACATCAACCTGATTCGCACCCAGGTCGGTGACCGCTACGTGGTTGAAGAGATGCGGGCCGGAGGCTTTAATTTTGGTGGTGAACAATCGGGTCATCTGATCTTCATGGATCACAACACCACCGGTGATGGAATTCTTTCGGCCCTGCAGGTTCTTGCCGTCATAGTTGCCGAAGATAGATCCCTTAAAGATCTCGCCTCAATCATGGAGATCTTTCCGCAAATCCTGATTAACGTCCCGGTCACCAAAAAAATCCCGGTCACCGAGGTTCCGGCTCTAAGCCGCCGGGTTGCCGAAGTCGAGAAGAAACTCCAGGGCCACGGACGCCTGCTGATTCGCTATTCAGGCACGGAAAATAAGCTTCGAATCATGCTTGAAGGGGAGAATTACGACGAGATCAAAAGGTATGCTGAAGCGTTAGCCGACACAGTCCGCAAGCTTCTGGGATAATTTTTTTAGCTCTTATAAATTCCAACCCAGATATATAGCCGCTATGGCAGTAGTCATAACTAACAAATTTAACGGTAGTCCAATTTTAAGGAAATCGGTAAAACGGTAATTACCAGGGCCGTAAACCATCAAGTTGGTTTGATAACCAATCGGTGTGGCAAAACTGGTTGAGGCGGCGACGGCGACGGCAATGGCAAAGGGCAATGGTTCAAAGCCCCCTTTTAAAGCTGCCGACCAGGCTATGGGAAACATCAGCGCTGCAGCCGCATTATTGGTAATTACTTCGGTCATTATTGTTGTGCCTAAATAGATGGCGGCCAGCAGTCCCAAGGCTCCCCAGCCTGAAACTAAATCTAATAAACCGGAAGCAAGATATTGGGCCGCACCACTTTTGGTCAGGGCCTGGCTAATACCCAAAGCCGCCGCAATAACGATCAAAACATTAAGTTCAAGAGAGCGTCGGGCTTCAACTACGGAGACGGCTCGACTTATAAGCAACACCAAGACCGCTAAGGTTGCGGCTCTGAAAATATCCATAATTCCAAATGCGGCAAGTAGTACCATGATAATCATGGCCCCAAAAGCAATCAGACTCTTCTTGTTGTCGACAACCGGAAATTCAGAAACTTTGTTGATTAGGTAAAAATCACGGGATCCACCCCAACGAGTTTTGAAATCCCCTCCCGCTAACAATAAAAGAGTATCACCGGGCTTTAAGGTGATGCCGCCGATACCACGCCGAATACGTTCACCATGACGCCGAACCGCCAACACCGCAGCATCGTATCGGCTCCGGAAGTTACCCTCCTTTATGGTTTTACCCAGCATTGGTGATGAATGTGAAACCACAGCTTCGATAATTCCACCATGGGCATCACGATGAGTAATCAACCAATTTTTCTCTTCGATCGGAACCAGCCCGGAGATTCGTCGTAGCTGGGGGATGCCATCGGGGATTCCGACAAAACAGAGACGGTCACCGGCAGCTAAAATTTCATTAGGTTTAACTGGAGCAACAACATTATCTCCGCGAACGATTTCACTCAAGTAAAGATGATTCAGGTGGCGTAATCCGGCTTTGGCGATGGATCGCCCGATTATAGGGGCATCCTCAAGCACCCGCATTTCAAAATGATAATCATGGTCATTAATGACATCCTGAGACTTTTGCCGATCCGGGAGAATGGAATAACCAATCGTTAAGATATAAATCAGACCCACAATTGCACATGGCACCCCGACTTTGGCCAACTCAAAGAGTCCCAGAGAACGACCGCCAATATCTATTATCATACCATTAACCAGCAAGTTGGTTGAGGTGCCGATCAGAGTGCAGACCCCACCTAAAATGGCGGAATAAGAGAGAGGAATAAGGTATTTACTCGGCGGCAAGCGATGGCGACGAGCCCACTCGGCAACCGCCGGGGCAAACATGGCGACAATCGGGGTGTTGTTGAGAAAAGCCGAAAGGAAGCTGACCGGAATCATCATCCGCAACAAGGCCCGTCGTCTGAGACCCTTGCCCCCGCCCATGATTCGATCGGCAAAAAATTCCAGGGATCCGGAAGACTTAATGCCGTAAGCGACGATAAAAAGCAGAGCTACGGTCAACATTCCCTGGTTGGCAAATCCGGCCAGGGCTTCCGCCGGAGTAATAACCCCGATTAAAAGTAAGGATCCAAGAGCCGTAAAAAGAATCGCATCAGGATCCAACAACTCAAAAACCAGGGCAACCAGCATCAAACCGACAACCAGCAATGTAAATTGACCATCAAAAGTCATGTCTCAGATCATCCTGAAATTCATCTCAAATAAGATGCAAAACATCCTGTCGCTGAATAGTTACAACTTTTTTTCTGATGCCGGCAGCATCAAGACCCAAGTCATGACGTAATTGAACCGGGGTTGCATGCGGGACAAATCGATCGGGTAAACCGGTAGTTACGACCCGAGCCGACCAGAGATTTTCGGCGGCCATAAACTCTAAAACACCGCCGCCAAAACCACCGGCAACCACATTCTCTTCAAAGGTAAAGACCCAATTAAAATCCTTTAAACAAGATTTCAGAAGTGCTTCATCAAAGGGTTTTACATAGCGACAATTGACCACCTGACACTCGATTCCATCTTCCAAGGCCAGTTGCTCGGCCGCAGCCAGCGCCGGTGCGACACAAAATCCGACCGCCAGGAGCACCGCATCCCGACCCGGCCGCAAGACCTCCCAGCTACCTCTCGGCAGTTCTTTAAGCTCTTTATCCATCTCTACCCCAAGACCATTGCCACGAGGATAGCGAATTGCTGTCGGCCCGTCGATCTTTAAGGTCGTAAATAGCATATGCTGAAATTCATTTTCATCTTTGGGTGCCATAATCGTCATATTAGGAATCATCCGCAGATATGAAAGATCAAAAGTACCATGATGAGTCGGACCATCCTCTCCCACAACTCCGGCCCGATCAAGACAGAGGGTAACCGGCAGATCCTGCAGGGCGACATCGTGTAATACCTGGTCAAAAGCCCGCTGCAAAAAAGTGGAATAGATGGCAACAAAAGGCCGCAACCCCCGGCTTGCCATACCCGCCGCCATAGTCACCCCATGCTGTTCGGCAATCCCGACATCATAAACCCGGTCGGGAAATTTTTCAGCCATCATCTCAACCCCGGTACCCGCCGGCATCGCTGCCGTAATCCCGACAACCCGCTCATCCATAGCTGCCAGAGTCGTCAAAGTACGACCAAAAACAGAGGTGTAACTGGGAGGGGATTTTTTCTTTGAGCCAAGTTTACAACCGGTGCTGACATCGAAAGGGCCAATCCCGTGAAAAAGGGTTGGATCGACCTCGGCCGGACCGTATCCTTTACCTTTCTTAGTAACCACGTGAAGGAGAATCGGGCCATCGAGATGGTTTATATTCTCAAATGTTTCGATCAGGGTGGCTAGGTCATGCCCAGGCATCGGCCCGACATATTGAAAGCCAAGATCTTCGAAGATTGTCCCGACCGGAATAACAAATCCTTTAAACGACTCCTCAGCCCTTTTCACCATTTTAAAAACACTCTCGCCAACCTTAGGGATATTGGTAAGCACCGATTTCACATCATGGCGCAGGCGATTAATCGCCGAACCGGTCAGAATCCGGTTGAGATAGGCCGACAGAGCTCCCACGTTGGGAGAGATCGACATTTCATTGTCATTTAAAACAACAATAAGATCACGATCCAGAGAACCGGCATGATTCAAAGCTTCGAAAGCAAGACCGGCTGTCATTGAACCATCTCCAATAATAGCTACGGTACGCTGGCGCAACTTAAGATGCTCAGCCGCCAGAGCCATCCCAAGGGCCGCTGAGATAGAAGTACTGCTGTGTCCGACATCAAAGGTGTCGTATTCACTCTCCGCTCTTTTGGGAAAACCGCTCAAGCCCCCTTTCTGCCGCAAGGTTGCAAAACGCTTGATCCTGCCGGTAAGAATCTTATGGGCGTAAGCCTGGTGACCGACATCCCAGACCAAAAGATCACGAGGTGTCGTAAAGACATAGTGCAAGGCGATCGTCAGTTCAACAACCCCTAATGATGAGGCTAGATGACCACCGGTTCGAGCCACGATCTCAATAATCAGACTACGAATTTCAGCCGCCAGACGCGGCAGGTCTTCAACCTTGAGTGCCCGAAGATCACTCGGGTCATTAATTTTTTCCAATAGCTTCATAATTTCAAAATAAATGCATAAATTAGTGCATCATAGAAGGTCTTCCAGAGAGTAGTCATAACTATCAACAATTTTTTTCAAACGGTACAGAGCCGCTTTTTCGAGTTGACGGATTCTCTCCCGGGTCAGGTTCAACTGCCCGCCGATCTCTTCCAGAGTCAGGCTCTCTTCCTCTGAAAGACCGAACCGCTTGGTTATCACCAAACGTTCCTTAGGTCTCAACTCATCAAGCCAGCAGAGAATGATTTTAAGGCGCAGATCGTGATCAAGAATTTCCAGGGGATTATCATTGCTATCATCCGCCAGGTGTTCCAGCGGGATCGTACCACCCCCCCAGTCATTGCGATCACGATCACTATTCAGATTACCGCCTGAAGTCAAACTGACGAGATTATTGAGACGGATCAGTGAGGGGTTAAATGAGGTGAATTTATAATCGAGATAGTCGGCAACCTCTGCAAAACTTGGTTCCCGGCCATATTCGCGAACATACTTCATTCGACCCTTGATATAGGTATTATATTCATCAACAACATGAACCGGCAAACGGATAATCTTGCCCTGGCTGATCAGAGCTCGGCTCATATACTGGCGAATCCACCAGACGGCGTAAGTTGAGAAACGACAATTAAACACCGGATCAAAACGTTCAACCGCCCGAATTAGACCAAGATTACCCTCCTCAATCAGATCTTCGGTCGGCAAACCCCGATTCTTATAATGCTTGACCAAATGGACAACCAGTCTCAGATTCGACTTAATCATCTCTTCCCGGGCCTTTTCATCGCCACCCTGAACCCGTCGGGCAAGAGCAACCTCTTCGTCTTCTCCAAGCAAAGGGATATTGCGAATATCATCCAGATACGACTCGAGAGCGCCTCCGGAGAAAACATGTTTATCCTCTCCCGCCATTACGCCCCACTAATTTCACAAAACTACAGCCCAATAAACGTTCACTTTGAAAATCATTGTCCCCATGCCGGGTAATACGATAAAGATGTTGCCCTTTGACAGTAATCAAAGGAATCACCAGACGACCACCAACCACCAGTTGCTCAAGAAGTGATGCCGGAGGCTCTTCGGAGGCCACCGCTGAAACCACAATTGCATCGAATGGAGCGGCATCAGGCCAGCCATAACTGCCATCAAAGATTTTGACCAACACATTATTGCACTCCATACGGTCGAGCAACTGTCGCGCCGGAATTGCCAGAGAACGCAGGCGTTCAATGGCGTAAACCTTTTCGACCAAACCGGATAGCAGAACCGTCAAATAGCCCGAACCCATGCCGATTTCAAGTACTTTATCAGTGCGACCAAGGCCTAAGGAGGATAACATATAGGCAACGATATAAGGCTGGCTGATGGTCTGACCTTCACCGATGGGCAAGGGTGAATCACCATAAGATTGATGAGCCAATCCCGGCTCCACAAAAAGATGACGCGGGATCCGCCGCATTACTTCCAGAATACGGGGATCATTTAGGCCCCGAGCAACAATCTGCTCATCGACCATTCTTTTACGCAGCAGAGCGTAATCCATAAAGATAAATTCCTAAAATCAATTTAAAGTAGCTAAAAATCAACGCCAGATACAACCCCTGCAACCTACTGTATTCGACAGACAAATGCAAAGATATTTCGTAACTATTCAGGTTCTGTCTCAAAACTGTCGGGATTGGGGTCATTGCTGGTACAAGGTGCGCTAGCACCCCAGCTTTGACCCCGTTTATGAGAGCGAAGCAAAGTTCGACTCTACCCGCAGTAACTTAACGTAGATAAATTATGGGT
>DAOVTG010000014.1 GCA_030633185.1 Deltaproteobacteria bacterium | reverse complement strand
AGTCGGCTTCAACAAGATGCAGTTTACCACCGATATAGATGGGCATTATCTCCAGATCGTCGAAGGAGAGTCCTTCATGCTTGTCACCGTCAAAGACTTCGTAACCGACCCCTCCTATACCGCTGAACCAGCGACAAAAACGCCAGGAAAACTCAACCCCGCCACCGATACCCGTACTGAAAGCATCGTCGTAATTCGGAGACCCGGGACCACTACCCGCGTCACCGGAAATAAAAGGCGAGACTTGTCCCCAGAGTCGGATGGAGAGATTATTATCTCCCGCCGATACGGATAAAGGTAATAGAAGAGAAAGAATCAAAATAAAAGTTGCCACGAGAGAAAACTTTACTTTCTTAAACATTTCTGCCCCCTTTTCACTGTCCTGGATAGATTGACGGGTTAAAAAAATTGTTTCAATCCACTCTAAAGTTGATATTTTTCACTGCTATTCACAAAAAAAGACAGCCAAGCTGCTCTTTTATAAAGATGCAACCCGGCTGTCTTTTGGAATGTGGAGACAAGACCCGTGGCTTTCCGACCCCGTCTTCCGGCGGGAGTGGCTTTTCTAGAAGAGTTTAACTAATCCTATATAAAATATACAGTTTCTAGGAGCAAATAAATACGAAAAAATATCTAACTTAACCTTTATTATATATTATATATAAAGTCACAAACCACAATTTAAGTCAATACCTATTCTGTGATTTGAAACTTAAAAAATAATCTATCAAGCAGGTGTGAGATCCCGTAAAGATATCCACTACCAATCTCAACTTTACAGCGAAACTGCAAAAAAATCGTATATCGTAAGAGCCTAATGAAATCTGTTTGGTTTCATTAGGCTGGGTCGGGAAAGAGCTCATGGATGGTGCTTTCAAGTTCGGTAAAGCTGGTCAGTGTGAAGAGGCGTTTTCTGAAAGTGGCAGCGTTAGTCAAGCCTTTTGAGTACCAGGCCAGGTGCTTGCGATAGAGAAGCAGGCCGGTTTTTTCGCCATACTCCTCGCATAATAACTTCCCGTGTTTAAGGATGGTTTTTCGTTTCAGTTCCGGATCGGGAGACCATCCGATCCTTTCTAAAAGCAACTCTTTAATTTCCTGGAAAAACCAGGGCCGGCCGAGGCTTCCTCGACCCAGCATGATACCGTTAAGGCCGGGTATGGTCAAGGCCTTGATTGCGGTTTGCGGGTCATTAAGATCTCCGGAACCGATAATCGGCAAGGCGGCATTCCGGGCGGCATCGGCAAGTTGGTGCCAGTCGGCACGGCCGGAAAACATCATGGTGGCTGTACGTGGATGACAAGTTAAAGCTTTGGCATTATGGGTGGCGGCCATTTCGATAAAGAGATCCAGAATTACCTGTTTGTTATCCCAACCGCTTCTGATCTTAATCGTGTAGGGAATGGTCGGAGCTCGGTTAAGTGCCCGCATAATCGCTTCAGCTCGCTCAGGATCGCGCAGCAAGGCGGCCCCGGCCCCGGTTTTAACGACTTTTTTGACCGGACATCCCATATTTATATCGATCAAGTCGGCTCCGGCCTCCAGTGCTATTTGGGCCGCGTCTCTGATGATTTCAGGCTCAGAGCCGAAAAGCTGAACCCAATGCGGCTGGTCACTTTCATCAGGAGCCAAGAGGATTCGGCTTTTACGATCGCCATATACCAGTCCTTTGGCGCTAATCATTTCACTGACTGCCAGATCGGCCCCAAAAGAGCGGCAGAGCCGACGAAAAGGGCGGTCACTTAAACCGGCCATTGGGGCCATGATAATCGGTTTTTGCGTAAACATGAGAGGTCTTTTACCTCTTTCAGCTCATCAATTCAACTTTTTCTTGACAAGTTTTCAGTTGGCAGGGTATTTTCGCCCGGCCTGAAAAGGCTTGCAACCCGTGATCTGATCATATAGTAGTGTTGTGAAAATTTCTTACGACGCCATCCCGTGACTTTTATGAATGAATATGAGCGAGACTGAAAAAAATGTCAAATCCCCGCGTCATATTGCCATTATTATGGATGGTAACGGGCGCTGGGCCGAGCAGCATGGGCATCTGCGGGTTAAAGGACACGAGGTTGGGGCTGAGACCGTTGACCGGATGGTCAGTGTCTGTGCCGAGATCGGGGTTGAAGTTCTGACTCTCTACGCCTTTTCTTCGGAGAACTGGCAGCGCCCCGCTCTTGAGGTGGCCGCCCTGATGCGTCTTTTACGACACTATCTACGTCGTGAGAGTAAGCGTCTAAAAAAGGAGAATATTCGTTTGCGGGCTATTGGTCGGCTTGAACGGCTTGATCCGGCGGTGCGTAAAGATCTTGAAAAGGCCTGCGCGCAAACCGCTTCGGGCACCGGCATGATTCTTAATCTGGCGATCAGCTATGGTGGGCGCGATGAACTTTGTGATGCCACGGCTGCTATTTGCAGAGAGGTTCAGTCCGGCAAATACAGCTGTGATGAGATTGATGACAAACTTATGACGGCTCATCTGGATACGGCCGGGTTGCCGGATCCTGATATCATGATTCGAACCGGAGGTGAGTATCGTATCAGTAATTTCCTGCTTTGGCAACTGGCCTATGCCGAGCTCTATTTCAGCGATACCTTGTGGCCCGATTTCTCCAAAGAGGAGTTATTACGGATCATCAATGATTTTCAGCAACGCGAGCGCCGTTTCGGCAGGGTTGTGGAAAGAGGGAGACCATGAACGAGACTGTTAAAGAAATTTTTTGTAGCCACCGGGTCAAGACTGCAGCCGTAGCTCTGCCCCTAATTGTACTGTTTCTGGCCTTTGCTCCGAAATGGCTTTTTTTCGTTGTTTTGCTGGGTCTCCTGGCTCTGTTGGGGCACGAGGGCTGGCCCCTTTTTTTTGGTGAAAGAGGAGGTTTTATTTTGCATGGGCCAGTCTGGTTTCTGGCCTTTCTGATTTTTCTGGCGGCTCATTTAGGTGGCGTTCTAGCGCTCTCCGGGGCTTTGGTAATTGCGGTTTTTGTGTTGGTTTTGCTGCTCTTTGAGGCGGGATTGGAAGCCGAAGCCCTGCCCCGTTTTGCCATGGCAATATTGTTTATTCTCTATCTCCCCTTTTTTTTCGCCCATTTACTGTTGATCTGGGATCTGCCCGAGGGGCGTAGTCTGGTGGCTATGGTTTTTATGGTGACTTGGGGTGGTGATGCCTTCTCCTATTATTGCGGTACTTATTGGGGGAAACACAAATTTTCACCGACAATCAGTCCCAATAAAACCGTTGAAGGTTTTCTCGCCGGTCTTTTTGGCGGGGCTTTTTTTGCTCTTTTACTGAACTGGCTCGGCCTCGTGACGATAACCTGGAATGAGGCTGTGGTTTTAGGTCTGGCGGCTAATTTTCTCGGCCAGATGGGCGATCTTTTTGAATCCTATCTTAAGCGCAGCCATGGAATTAAGGATTCCGGTAACCTGATTCCCGGTCACGGCGGTCTCCTTGATCGAGTCGACAGTGTCCTTTTTGCCGCGCCGGTTATCTTTTATGCTTATAGTTTGTGGATTCTATAATCTTGTCTGAATCTGTAAAAAAAATAGCTCTTTTGGGAGCTACCGGGTCGATTGGCCGCAGCTCCCTTGATATTATTTCCCGTTTTCCTGAACGTTATCAGGTGGTGGCGCTGGGCGGCGGGAGAAATATTCGCGAATTAATTGCCCTGGCCCGGCGTTTTCAGCCGCAACTACTGGCGGTTCAGGAGGAGGCTGGGGCCGGAGAGTTAATTCAGGCTCTTCGCGATTGTGGATTGTCGATTCCGGTTATGGTCGGTCAATCCGGGGCCGTGGCCGTGGCGACTCATCCGCAAGCCGATATCGTAATTGCGGCGATGGTTGGCGCGGTCGGGTTGGAACCGACCCATGCGGCGCTTAAAGCCGGTAAAGATGTAGCTCTGGCCAATAAAGAGTCGATGGTCATGGC
Source organism: Deltaproteobacteria bacterium (assembly GCA_030633185.1). Lineage (GTDB taxonomy): Bacteria > Desulfobacterota > Anaeroferrophillalia > Anaeroferrophillales > Tharpellaceae > Tharpella. The sequence continues at coordinate 17,026 of DAOVTG010000014.1, read as the reverse complement.
CGGGCGTCTTCTAAATCAAGTGGCTGCGGCAACCGGGGCGGCCATTCTGCCGCTTGACAGTGAACATTCGGCGATCTGGCAGGCGCTTAATGGAGAGCCGAAAAAAGGGGTTGAAAAACTTATTTTAACCGCTTCCGGCGGGCCTTTTCGGGATTTTTCTTTAGCTGAAATGGGACAAGTTACTCCAGCCCAGGCGATGCGCCATCCGCGCTGGGAGATGGGGCCGAAGATTACGATCGATTCGGCCACGATGATGAACAAAGCTTTAGAGATTATCGAAGCGCGTTGGCTTTTTGATGTTGTTCCGGAACGAATTGAGGTTCTGGTTCACCCGCAAAGTATTGTTCATTCGCTGGTTGAATATGTCGATGGTTCAGTGTTGGCTCAACTCGGTCTGCCGGATATGCGTTTGCCGATTGCTTACGCTTTGGCTTATCCGGAAAGACTAGTCCTTGATCTGCCGAAACTTGATCTGGCAGCTCTTGGTCAGCTTGATTTTTTTGAGGCTGATGCGAAACGTTTCCCGGCTTTGAGGCTGGTTCGTCAGGCCTTGGCGGCCGGTGACAGTGGGGCTATCGCTTTCAATGCCGCCAACGAAGTTGCGGTTGAACGCTTTCGCCAGGGTGAGATCGGTTTTTTAGAGATTGCCGAGAGTGTTGAAAAGGTACTCAACACCGTAACCCGTGAAGATTTTTCAACCCTTACCGAGATTCTTGATTTTGACAAAAAAATACGACATTTGATGTCATAATATTAGGTGCTTACTCATGAAGTTTTGCGCAAAATGAGCAAAACTTTTTTTGTCACCACGAAGACACGAAGCTCACGAGGAGTTTTCTTCGTATTCTTCGTGGTGAATATATAGAAATTTTTTTGGATCCGGCTAATCCGGGTTAGGATAATTTATGTACAGTACTGTTTCAGCCATAATTGTTTTAGGAATTCTTATCTTTGTTCACGAACTTGGCCATTTTCTGGTAGCCAAATTTTGCGGGGTCAAGGTTCTGGTTTTTTCTTTGGGGTTTGGGCCGCGTCTTTTCGGTTTTCGTAAGGGTGACACCGAATATCGGCTTTCAGCGATACCCTTAGGGGGCTATGTCAAGATGCTGGGTGAGGGCAAAGACGTTGACGGGGTCGAACTGTCAGCCGAAGAGAAGCCTTTTTCATATGAGTATAAAAGTCCCTGGCAGCGGCTGGCAATTATTATTGCTGGCCCCGGGGCTAATATCCTTTTTGCAGCGCTGGTTTTTTCTGTAGTCTATCTTTTTGGGGTTCCCTTATTAAGTTCGGTAATCGGCGAGGTTAATCACGAGATGCCGGCTTATAGTGCCGGGTTTCAAGCTGGTGATAAAATTGTTTTAATTGATGATCAGGTGATCAATGATTGGGAGCAGTTGTCGGCGGCGGTACGAGCCAGCGGCGGCCGTGAGTTGGTTATCTCCTATGAGCGGGGAAATGAGTTGCGAGAAACCCGGGTGGTTCCAAAGCGGGTTGAGAGCAAAAATATGTTTGGTGAAAATGTGGTTACCTATATTATCGGGATTACCGCATCCGGGGAGACCGAGATTAAACATTACCAACCCGGAGAGGCTATAATTCAGGGTTTGAGCGAAACCTGGAAGGTCTGCTATCTGACGGTGGTTGGCTTTATCAAAATGATCGAGCGAGTGATTCCGGCCAAGGATCTGGGCGGCCCGATCATGATTGCCCAGATGGCCGGTCAACATGCCAAGGCCGGTATCTTGAGTCTACTCTATTTTATGGGTATTATCAGTGTTAATCTTGGTATCCTCAACCTCTTACCGATTCCGGTACTCGATGGCGGTCATCTTCTTTTTATTACGATGGAGATTATTCTGGGCCGGCCCGTCAGTATGCGTAAAATAGAGATCGCCCAGCAGTTTGGTCTCTGTTTGTTGATCTCTTTAATGATCTTTGTTTTTTACAATGATCTGACTAGAATTATTACAAAATGATACCTCTGACGTTGGCGGTTGATTGCAGTAGCGAGACTCTCTTTGTCGCTCTTTTGGGTGAGGGCGGCGCTCTGGTCGAGCTTCGCCTGGCGGTTTCCGAACCCCATTCCAAGACTTTGATGGAAGCGGTTGACTGGGCTCTGCGCCAAGCTTCTCTTGAGGTCTCCCAGCTTGAACGCCTGGCGGTCGGTAGCGGCCCCGGATCTTTCAGCGGTTTGCGGATCGGGATGGCCACCATGCAGGGCCTGGCCCAAGCCTTAAACCTGCCTCTCTATACTTTTGTCGGACACGATTTGATAGCCTGGAAATTTGCTTTTCGAACCGGGGTTTTTGCGGTTTTAACCGATGCCCGGCGTCAGCAGATATACTGGTCTTGCTATGTCAGTGATGGACAAAAGGTGACGCGTCTCTCCTCTTGCCGGGTTGATGATCCCGAGGCTCTTGCCTCATTGTTACCCGAGGAGGATATCATGTTGGTCGGTTCCGGGGTTGATATTTACAGAGCTAAACTTAACGCAGCTCTGCCTGAAGCCGAGTTGCTCGGGGCACCTTTGGCTTTACCTGATTTGGGCCTGCTTTCCGAGATACCATTGTTGTCGGGATCCTCGTTAAGTACTGATGACGGTGACAGTGACCGGATCGGCTTGCGCCCTGCGACCAAGAGACTCGAACCGCTCTATATCAGGCCTTCTGATGCGGAGTTGAACCGTTTGCGAAAAATCAAAGAGGCTGCGCCGAGTAATGGCTGAGAAAAAACGTCTGCTGCAGATTCTCGACCTGATCAAGATGTTGCCGCGAACCAACTGCAAAGAGTGTGGCCATCCGACCTGTATGGCTTTTGCCACGTATGTTTTGCGCGAAGGTGAGAATCCGGCAAAATGTCCCTATTGGCAGCCTGACGATTTGGCTTTTATCGAGCAATCATTGATTTCCCAAGGCGATGATAGTGCCTATCCCGACCATCTTTTTTCAGCCCGGAAATTTGTTCAGGGGAAGATCAAAGAGTACGATTTTTCTTCCATTGCGAAAAAGATCGGGGCTCGTCTGGTTGAGGATGAAGCGGGAGATTACCTGGTTGTTAATCTTCTTGAACGTTTCTATCGCGTTGATAAAGAGCAGGTTGAACCTCTTGATGAGGGTGAACATGATCTCTGGGAGCATATTCTGCTCTACAACTATGTGGCTGAATCCGGAGGGCGGCCGGTGACCGGTAACTGGGTGCCGATGGAGAGTCTGCCCGGCTCTTTAGCCAAACGCAAAGTCTTTGTCAGCGGTTGTGAAGAAAAAATTGCTGCCGCTTATACTGGCCGACCGGAGCTTTTGCGTAAATCTCTGAAAATTCTCAAAGCTGATTTCACCGAGCTTGAAAGTAATGCTGAAATTGCTGCCGTCTTTTATCCTTTGCCGATGATTCCTTTTCAACTCCTCTTCTGGGATGCCGACCTTGATGACGGCTTTCCAGCCCAGGTCAAGATTTTATTCGATGAGACGGTACTCGATTATCTCGATATTGAATCACTGGTTTTTCTCGGTGAAAAATGTGCTGAACGGTTTGATGTGTTGCGCAATCTTTGACCATAATTCATTACTTATTTACTCACAATTTGGTGGATTATTATGACCCAGCCCGGGAAAAAACTCAAAAAACTGCCCATTGGTATCCAGACCTTCAGTGAAATCCGTGAAGAGGGGTATGTTTATGTCGATAAAACAAACTTTCTTCTCGATATGATTCAAACGGGCAAATACTATTTTCTCGCCCGCCCGCGCCGGTTTGGTAAGAGTTTGTTAGTATCTACGTTACAAGCACTGTTTGAAGGGCGTAAAGAGCTGTTTGAGGGGCTGGTCATTTATGATCAGTGGGACTGGAATATAAAATATCCCGTCATCAAAATCAGTTTCGGCGGGGTTGCCCGCAACTGTGAGGAGATGAAACAGGATGTTAACAATATTCTGGAAAGAAATCAAAAACGCCTTGGTGTTGCTTGCCCGGACAACAGCGATATTGGTGGATGTTTACAGCACCTGATTGAGCAGTCGTTTGAAAAATACGGTCAAAAAGTTGTTGTCCTCGTTGATGAGTACGACAAACTTATCGTTGACAATCTTGACCAGCCAGAAGTCGCCAAAGAGGGGCGTGAGATCTTAAGAGACCTCTATACAACCATTAAAGACGGTGACGAATACATCAAATTTGCCTTTCTCACCGGCGTCAGTAAATTCAGCCGGGTTTCAATCTTCAGTGGGTTAAACAACCTCAAGGATATCAGTCTGGATTTTCGTTATGGCTCTTTGTGTGGTTATACGCAAAACGATCTCGAAACCGTTTTTGCCGATCATCTGCAAGGTGCCGATATGGATCAGGTCAGAGAATGGTACAACGGCTACAATTTTCTTGGCCAAGCGGTTTACAATCCCTTTGATATTCTGCTGTTTATCGATAACGGTTTGGAATTTGATAACTACTGGTTCGCCACCGGAACACCGACTTTTTTGATTAAACTGATTCAGCAGCATAACTATTTCATCCCGCAACTGGAGCATCTACAAATTGCCAAAACAAAAATTGACAGCTACGACATCGATAACATCGAACTGGAACCAATTCTCTTTCAGACCGGTTACTTGAGTATTAAAGAAGCCATAAAAACCGATTTCGGTCCGGAGTATGTACTCGGAACACCCAATAAAGAGGTTGCCATCTCCTTTAACGATGTGCTTATTCGCTACCTGACCCGCGAGAACAACCCTCTGTCGGTCAAGAAACAGCTTTTGGCCTGCCTGAAAACGTGCGATCTGGACACCTTTGGAGAGTTGGTGAAATCACTCTTTGCCGCCATCCCTTACAATAACTATGTCAAAAATACGGTCAGTAGTTACGAAGGCTACTACGCCAGTGTCATCTACGCCTATCTTGCCAGCCTCGGTCTAAATCTCATTCCTGAAGACGTAACTAACAAGGGCCGGATCGATCTGACGATAAAGTTGAATCAGTACATTTATCTGATTGAATTTAAGGTCGGCGGCGAAGGCAAGGCTTTGGGGCAGATTAAGGCCCGGGGCTATGCCGAAAAATATGTCGGACAGGGAGAAGTCTTTCTGATCGGTATCGATTTTGATGAAAAAAAGAAGAACGTTGCCGCGTATGAGTGGGAAGCTTACAACCTTTGCAATTACACGGAATAGAAGAGTCTCCGATGATTAGTGGCGGGTATCAAAATATTTCAGATTGGCGGGCAATCCCAAAAGATATCATTCCGGCAAAGATCACGCTTGATTATGTTGAATGTCTGCGGCGGCGGCGTTCGCAACGTAATTTTATAAAAAGTGAGACGCTGGTTGAGCTTGAGAATCTCTATTTTCTTTACTGATCTTGAAGCAGCTCAGGAACTCTATGGCCGAAGCTTGTTGCCTGCCGGAGAATTTCACCCTCTTTATCTGGTTGCACTCGGCCCGGTAGCCGGAAGCAGTAAAAAAAGTAAAAAAAGATTGCAAATAGATATCCGATGTTGTATGACCACACTAAATTGGTACTGTTTGAGTGCTTTGTCAATGTTTTTTAACTTCCCGGCAAAGATATCCTTCTAAGTTGGGAAGAGTGGAAAGAGGTGATTTTATGGTTGAATGTAGTAAAACCGTGATCGATGCAATCGAACTGGGTATGGCTGAGGAGAAAAAAGCCAGTGATTTTTATGCCGCTGCCGCCGCCAAATTGGAAAGTGGCCCGGGTAAAGCGCTTTTTACACAACTTTCGGAGTTTGAAACTGGTCACTATGAAGCTTTGAAAGCCTTGAAAGCCTCGCTTGAAGGTGATAGCTGTTACATTACCTATGAGAGTGCTCTACTGGAACCGGTTAAGGTTGAGGGCGGTCAAGTCAGACTTGATGGTGACATTCAGAAAACGATTCTTGATATTCTGACCATTGGTATTCGTAATGAGAAAAATGCGGGTCAAGCCTATCGTGATCTAGCCACTCAAATCGAAGATTCTAACGGGATTGCCATGTTTGAAAATATGGCTAAGGAAGAAGCTCAGCATGCTCGTATTTTGGAAGATCAATTTTATGAGGTGAAAAACCGAGGAGAGTTAGTATGGGGCGATTGATAATTCTGGCCGGATTTTTGGCAGTACTGTTTTTGGGTTTTTTGACACCGGCTTTCGCGGCACCGCTGGATACTGAACGGCTTGAGCGGAGATGTACTGATTGTCACGATCTTGATGTGATAACTGAAAAAGAGGCATATATGGCCGATTGGCGCAAGATTGTTGATCGTATGGTTGCCTACGACGGCAGTGAAATCAGTGCGATCGATAAGTTGATGGTTTTAAAATATATAAATGAAAATCTGGCTCTGGATGGACCTGGGGTTAGAGCCCGGAGACTAGAAAAAAATAAAATAGAATAGTAGTCAATTCGTGACTTTTTTACGATGGTAATAGCAACCCGGTAATGGAGGAAAAAATGGATAAATATGTTTGCGATATCTGTGCTTATGTTTACGACCCTGAAGTTGGTGATCCTGATGCCGACATCGCTGTTGGAACCTCTTTTGACGCTTTGCCGGAAGATTGGGTCTGTCCGATGTGTGGTGCCGATAAAGACAGTTTCAGCAAAATCAATTAGGAGTATAACAAATGGCAAAAATAGTGATTGTTTTTGATTCCCTGCGCGGTAACACCAAGCGGGTTGTTGATGTTATGAGTGAGTTGTTTAGCGCCGCTGGTCATGAAATTAAGGCGGTTAAACCGAAAGAGGCCGAGGTCGCTGATATGGAAGCGGCTGATTTTCTTCTCTTGGGCGGTCCGACCTATCATAAAGATTTGATCAATACCATGAAACAGGTACTTTTTAAGCTTGAAAAAGCCGATCTTAAAGGAAAACCGGGGGCCGCTTTTGCCTCTTTTGGTTGGAGTGGTGAATCCCTGGGGATTGTTGAGGATACCATGAAGAATCTTTATGAGATGAATCTTGTGGTTGAAGGGATAAAGATCAAACAGACCCCGTTAGCGGCCAAGATTAAAAAAGATGTCGAGCCCTTTGTCCGGAAAATTCTGGAAACGTTGTAGATCAGATGATTTTTGACCATCAGCTTAAAACCGACCGGCGCCAGGATCTGATAGATATCACGGCGCTGGTTGAGAAAGATCTTGAAGAGGCCTCGATTGGTGAAGGCCTGTGCGTTATTTTTGTAACGCATACGACCGCCGCCCTAACCATTAATGAAAATGCCGATCCGGATGTGCCTCGCGATATGTTTGTGAAGCTGACTCAACTGGTGCCGGAAAATGACAACTACCGGCACCTGGAAGGTAATTCGGATGCCCATATCCTGAGCACCCTTATCGGCTGTTCCCTGACCATTCCGGTAGAGCATGGTAAACTTCTTCTGGGAACTTGGCAGGGGATTTTTTTCGTCGAACTCGATGGCCCCCGGCAGCGCCGTTTTAAGGTCAAGTTGCAGGCCGATTGATGGTTACGAATTATTTTTAACTCCGATAGTACAATATTCATGGTCGAACCGGTGTAAAATACCGGTTCGACCTTTTTTTCGTCGTAACTATTTAGCGGGTTAGCAGAATAGTTACTTTTCGTCAAAAGTTTGACATCTTTTCAACCGGTTGGTGACGCAAGGTTGATGCATTCGTAAAAAGTCACGGGATGGCTATGGAAAAGAGCAACAGAGAGAAAAAAATAAAAAAATCTCGTTTGATGTTGGTTGGTGCGCGAGGGCAACTTGGTTGTGATTGTCAGGAAATTTTTTCCCCTTTATTCGAGGTTGAAAGTTTCAGTTCCGACGATCTTGATCTTACCCGTCCCGATGATGTAGGTGTCGCGGTTTTAAGTTGCCGGCCTGAAGTAATTATAAATTGCGCGGCCCATACCCGGGTCGATGATTGTGAGACTGATAGCAAAAAAGCTCACCTTATAAATGCTGAGTCACCCGCTTGTTTAGCGGCAGCGGCCAAGGGTTGCGGGGCTTTGCTGGTTCAAGTCTCGACCGACTATGTTTTTGCCGGAGAGCGAGAGCTTCCCCAAGGATATGTGGAGAGCGATACGGTAGCACCGGTCTCGGTCTATGGTCGCAGCAAGCTGGCTGGTGAGGAGGCTGTGGCCGCCTCTGGATGTGCTTACCTGATTGTTCGCACATCCTGGCTCTATGGTATTAATGGTCACAACTTTCTTAAAACCATGCTCCGTCTGGTGCTTAATGAACCTGAAAAAGAGCGGAAAGTGGTGGCTGATCAGTTCGGTTGTCTGACTTGGAGTCGGAGTTTGGCACAACAATTGCTGTCTCTTGTAGAGTCGGGAAAAAGAGGGCTCTATCATGCCGTGGCTGAAGGTTCGGCCAACTGGTTTCAGGTGGCTTCGTGTTTTCTTGAGCTGATGGAAGTTGAGCACCATCTGGTACCGTGTACGACGGCCGCTTACCCAACCCCGGCCCGACGCCCGGCAAATTCGATTTTGCTTAATCAAAAACTTAAAAATGACGGCCTGTTGTTGATGCGTCCCTGGCAGGATGATTTGGAACTTTTTGTCAGCCGTCACCGTGATCGGTTACTCAAAGAGGCCGCAAAGGTCTGATCTGCAAAGATAAATGGTTGTTTTTACTTTTTCAAGCAATGGAGGAAGAGAAGAGATGGTTAAGAAAAATGCTCTGAAATGGTTGATTATGGGTTTGTTTCTCATGTTTTTGACCGCTGGTTGTGTCAATCGGGTCGGCACGCCAGCTCCTGTCATATCTCCACCGGCCAATGATCTTGATGATGAAACAGTGGTTTTCGAGGCTTTTATGGATCGTCTGATGACTGATCTTAAGGAAAACTTTCTTGACCCGAGATTACTGACGGATAAAAAACGCAAAGCTGAAACCAAATTTCTCTATTCAGCTTTTGTCAGCGAGGATAATTATGATGTTACAACTCCGTTGGGACGGATGCTGGGTGATGCCCTGGCCAGTCGGATGCAGAATGAAGGCCTGCAGGTGATCGAAGTGCGTCTCAGTCGGTCGATGCGGATTCACAAAAAGTTCGGGATGTTGGCGATGAGTCAGGATATGCAGAAACTTTTTGATGAGCATCAGGCAACTTTCATGATTACCGGTTCTTATACCGTAACTCCTCACGATGTTTATGTTATGGCTCGGGTTATCGGTAATACCTCTCAAATCATCTACGCCTCGTCCGGGATCTGGCTGCCGCGGGCATCAATGGTTAACTATCTGCTCAATTATCGTCAACCGACGGTGAAAGTGGTACCGGCTGATTAATCAGGGTTCGCTGATTATGAGAAGGATATTTTCGGATATGCTAAAAAAACAATATTACACTCTTCTTGTAATGGTTTTATTGAGTCTGTATCTTTTCGCGGCCTGTTGTTTCTCGCCGCCTCCGGACTATTATGATTATGAGTATGAGCGCGATTACAAGGTCGGGATTATCAGTGAAAGGCTGATCGAAAAAGTTCCCGCTGATATTGAACGACCAGCCGTCTTGGTGGTTACAACTTTTGTCGAACTCGATGATTTTACTCAAACCAGCCGTTTTGGTATGTTGATGGCGGAACAGCTCTTAAGCCGCCTGGCGGGACGTGGGTTCCTGCTTCGTGAAACCCGGATGAAAGATATCTTCTACCAGAGCCCGAATGGTGAATTTGTCTTAAGTCGTGAATTTTCCAAAGTGGCTCAGGAACTTGATGCCAGGCTGGTTTTGCTGGGAACCTATCTCGAAGCCCGCGATCACGTATTGGTCAATACCCGGCTGGTCGATTTCCAGAAACAGGCCGTGGTCGCCTCTTACGATTGCCAGCTTGTTAAAACTCCTGATATAGTGGAGCTCCTCTCCCGTTAGGAGGTTGTCCGAGAATAGTGTGAGAGTCAAAAAAGATGGTGTCGCAAAAAGTTTCGATATCCTGCGTTGTTGTGGTTCCCCCGACACTCGACATACTACATGTATGGTTTCGCGCCGGGGAAACCACAACATCTTGCACCCCAAGGGCACTTCCTGCGGGCGTCTACGAAATTTTAACTTAGCCATCCCATTAGTTTTTACGAGTTCATCAAAAAAAGGCTCGACCGGACAATATCTCTTGTCTGGCCGGGCCTTTTTTAGTTCTCAGTCTTGATGGTTGTGTCTGTTTACGGTTCAGCCAAGTTTGACGGCGGCGTTTTCGGCGGCCAGCATGACGTGGTAGCTTAAGGGTGATGAAGTTAAAAGAGGGTGCGTGGCATACTGCATGACTGCCAACTGTTCGGCTGTGAGATGGGTCTGGATGGCCACTGCGATAATGTTGACCATGTCGGATGCAGCTTCGCCGCCGCTGACGTGACCGCCGATAACCTCGCCGTTCTCTTTGCGAAAGAGAAGTTTGATTTTCATGTCGGGAATTGATCCGGGCAGGTGGCCGGGGTGGCGGTTGGGGGCAATGGCTTCACCGACAATAAAGTCGATACCTTCGTCGGTTGCGGCTTTGCTGGTCAGACCGGCGGCGGCGACGGCCCGGTCACCGACTTTGGTGCTGAATGCACCTAATGCGCCCAAGGTTTCACGTTTTTTCTCATCAAGATTACTGGCGGCAATCATGCCTTCGCTACAGGCAACCGAGGCCAGGCGGATGCCGCTGGGTTTACCGGTGATACTGGAAAATTTAGTGGCACAGTCACCGGCGGCAAAAATATTGGGATCTTCAGTCTGCATATATTTGTCGACTTTGATACCGCCGCGAGGGTCGGCGTCGAGGCCGCATTTGACGGCCAGGTCGATATTGGCCTGGGCTCCGATGCCGATAATGACGACATCGGCCGGCAGAACTTCGCCGTCAGCCAGCTTGACGCCGTCAACTTTATCTTTACCGGTAAGCTCACCCGCCTGGGAGTTGGTTCTAACGGTAATGTCAAGTTTTTTCAACTCCGCTTCGATCTCTAAACAGAAATCATCTTCACAGGCGAGCATCAAACAGCGGGGCAGCATTTCAACGACGGTTACATTTTTCTCGGCGCCCGCTTTTTGACCCATCAGAGCGATCTGTTCAGCCATTTCAACCCCGATAAAACCGCCACCGATGACCACTACATTACGGGCCGGTTCGAGAGCTGTATAAACTTCTTTCAGGTAGTTCGGGTCTTTGCTGATGGTGAAGACATTGGTTTTATCAATGCCGGGCAGGGGTGGTACGAAAGGTTTGGAGCCGGTGCCAATAATCAGTTTGCCATAGGCGATTCTTCCACCATCGGCAAAGATCACTTCCTTTTTAGAGCGGTCAATATCGGTGACCTCTTGCTGGATTATTTCAATTCCCTGATCAATAAAGCCCTGATCTGGGATCAGATCCTTGTCAACCTGGCCCATGATGCCAAAGATATAGGGGATGCCGCAGGGCACCGGGGTCTTGACAACATTTCTAATGACTGTAACGCTTTTTTCAGGAGTTCTTTTTTTCAGGGTGACTGCTGCCATCAGACCGGCGGCCGAGCCGCCGATAATTACCACATCGCTTTTCATTTTGAGTTTCTCCGTAATAAGATATTGTAAGAGTAGATAACTTTTGCATAGAATTATAGCGATTATTGCAAAGCGATTTTCAATTACGCCTATTGTCGACAATTGTCAAGATTTAATTAAGGTTATTGCTTTGATTATGTTGAAGTGTCGGACGTGCCGGCGAGTGGCGTAACCTTGACCATGACAATTCGGTTGAGGGCGGTTTTTGTTACCTCAAGTTTCATGTTGTCGAGGTGGATAGTGGCACCTGGTTTGGGGATTTGTCCCAGATGGCCAAGGATCAGGCCGGCCAGATGATCATATTCAATCTCCCGGGGAAATTTTAGCTTGGGGATTGCCTGCTCAATCTTTCTTAATGAAAGGGTACCGGGAATCAGGTAAGCACCCTCCTTTAAGGTGGTGATTGTCGAAGGCAGGCTGTGGTCGGTCTCGTCGGCTAAATGGCCGACAATCTCACTGACGATATCATCACGGCTCAAAATTCCTTCAATGCCGCCATATTCATCAACGACGATGCCTAAGCTGATGCGATATTGACGAAATTTTTCCAAAAGATCATCCAGGGTCGCGGTTTCCGGAAAAAAACAGGCTGGTCTCAGCAACGGGCGCAGGGAAAAAGGTTTGCTGGTGGTGCGAAAAAGATCTTTGATATGAAGAATGCCGACAATATTTTCCAACTCTCGGTCGTAGACCGGGTAGCGGGAAAAGCCGTGTTTTTTAACGATTTCGTTGATTTTTTTCAAGGAGGAGTCAAGAGCCAGTGAGATGATCTGGGCGCGGGGCTTCATGACTCTCCGGGCCCGGGTTTTGTCGATATCGAGAACATTGGTAATCATTGAGCTTTCACTCTCTCGCAGTAACCCCTCCTGTTTGCCGGTCATGATAATACTTTTGATCTCTTCATCAGAGAGAGACGGGCTCTGGCTGCGACCGGGCAGACCCATTAAACGCAACAGCAGGTTTACGGCGAGCGAAAGAAAACGGTTTACCGGCATTAAAATCGTAATTAACATACGTAGTGGCAGGGCCGTCCTGATGGTGATATTTTCAGGTCGGGCAGCGGCGTAGGTTTTGGGTGTAATCTCGGCTCCAATCAAGAGAATGACGGTAACTACGATGGTGGCGATAATGACGCCGCTTTCGCCCCAGAGTTCGATGCATATCCGGGTCGCCAGGGCCGAGGCCGCGACATTGACAAAGTTGTTACAGATTAGAATAGTGCTGATAAACTCGCGTGGTTGGTTGAGGATCTTTTCCAGTATCCGAACGGCCCGGGGATGTTCATCCCGGTAGTTGCTAAGGCGATGACGGCGCAGGGTAAAGAGTGCGGTTTCAGTGCCGGAAAAGAGGGCTGAGCAGAGAATCAGCAGGAAAAAGAGAGCAATTTGGGGGAGCAGGGCAAGAGGAGTCATTTTTTTAAGTATTTCCTTTACAAATGAGACGCTATCGACTATTTTTTCGAGATTGATATTTTCGTTTGGAGGCAGGCTTGCCTGCAACTTGAAGTTATAATAACGTGGAGAACTACGAATGTCTATAGATAAAGAGCCGGATGAACAAAATATTGTTGCCGGGGAAAATGAGCAGAAGAAGAGCCGTGGAGGTTTTTTCTCTCGTCTTAAAGAAGGGCTTGCCAAAACCAGAAAGCAGTTTGTCGGTACTCTTGATAATCTTTTTTATGGTGATAAGGAGATTGATGAGGAATTTCTTGAGGAGCTCGAAGAGATCCTTTTGACTTCAGACTTAGGGGTTAAGACCAGTTATCGGCTTTTTTCCCAGATTGAGGAAAAGGTCTCCCACCAGGAACTTGAAAATCCGGCCCATCTTCGTGATTTTCTGCAAAGCCGGATCGGGGCTATTCTGGAGCAGGTCGAAGCCCCTTGGGAGATTGATAAAAAACCCTATGTTATAATGGTGATCGGAGTCAATGGCGTGGGTAAAACGACAACTATTGGGAAGCTGGCTTCGATCTTTACAAAAGAGAAGAAAAAAGTTGTTTTAGGGGCCGCCGATACTTTTCGGGCTGCCGCCGTCGAGCAGCTTACGGTCTGGGCCGAACGGGCCAAAGTACCGATTATCAAGCAGAATATGGGCGCCGATCCGGCCGCTGTGGCTTTTGATACGGTTCAATCGGCAATAAAACGTGAAGCAGATATCGTTATTATAGATACCGCTGGCCGTCTTCATACCAAGATCAACCTGATGGATGAACTCAAAAAAATTCAGCGGGTTCTGGGCAAGGCCCTGCCGGGAGCCCCGCATGAGGTTCTTTTAGTGCTTGATGCCAATACCGGTCAGAATGCCATTACTCAGGCTCAGATCTTTAATGAGGCGATTGGCGTGACCGGTCTGATCATGACCAAACTTGACGGTACCGCCAAGGGCGGAGTGATTGTCGGAGTTTGTGATGAGCTCAAGATTCCGGTGCGCTACATCGGTATTGGCGAAAGCATTGAAGACCTTCGCGCTTTTGACTCCGGCGATTTTGTTAACGCCCTTTTTGATAAAATATAACCACTGACAATTAATTGACAATTGACCTATGGATCGCGAAACCCAGCTCGATATTCATGAGATCGATAAGCTTCTGGACGACGATGATTTTATCGACGATTTTGACTTTTCGGAAGATGATTCCGATCAGTTTGTCGATGCCGAGGGTGTTGATGAAGGTGAGTCTGAACTCGAGATCGAATTTGATCTTGATGGGTCGGCAATTGAGGAAACTTCGGTTGGGGGGGAGTCCGACGGGGCTGGCGTGGTCGGTGCTCAGGATGTCATTGCCAGTGTCGCCCTTGAGCTTGACGATCTTGAATTTGATAGTCCCGGAATAGGTAAGGCTTCGGCTCGAGGCCTGAAAATTGTTATCGGTCTGGTCGTGATTCTCTGGCTGGCGCAACTCTTCGGGGTTTTGTATATATTGAAACAGCCGGTGATTATTCGCGACGAAATCCGGCCGCTGACGGCGGCAATCGACCTTTCTCTGCCATCCCAATCCAGCTCTGAGACAGCTGCGGATTTATCTGAAGATATGGTTGTGGCGGCCAATCCGTTCGAACCTGATATTTTCCTCTTTACCATCTATCTGCCGCTCTATTCACTCGATGGTCTCAAGATTTTCAGTGCTGAAATAGAGATCGTACAGTTTCAAAAGAGTGGTCGTCTGGCGGCGGCGGGACAAAAAAAATTGCAGGAGAGTCTCAGGTTTTTGCTGCAGGAAGCGATAGGTGAGCGTTTGCGGGAGGAGATTGTCGACGTCAGGGGTTATTTGACCGCCATGATTGCTCCGCATATTGAGGTTTTTTTCAGTGATCGCCGGGTCGATTTGGAAAAGGTTAAGATCAGTATCATTAATTCCAGTGTTCAGTAATCGTCTAAAAACCTGGACGGATCTGGTAAAACTGGCCCGGAAACTTTCTCCGGTCTGGCTTGCCTGTTCCGGCGGTATCGACAGCCTCTGGCTATTCCATTTCTTTCGGCATATTGCCGAGATTGAGGTACGGCCTGTTTTTTTTGATCATCCCGGGGTCTATCTTCAAGAACGGATTGCAGCGCTGGCACTGGCGCAGTCTGAAAACGGCATTATTGTCGATTTTTCTAAGGAGGAGATGCTTGCCGTCTGGGGTGACCGTCGGGAAGATCGCTGCTACCGCTGTAAACGATATCTTTTTGAGAGACTTGCCCGGCTTGCCGATGATTCGATAACACTTTGTGACGGTACCCATATCGATGACTCATCCGAGCGTCGGCCCGGTATGCGGGCCCTGACCGAACTTGGTGTCTTAAGTCCGCTTCGGCTCTGTGGTTGGAATAAAAAAATGATCCGCAAAGCGTCCGGAGAAGCCGGTCTGACGGCCTGGAACCAGCCCGCTCGCGCCTGTCTGGTGGTAGACGGCAAATTGATACAAACTAGTAAATGACGAGTATTGCGTGATGAATAGTGAAGAACTGAAAAATATTCTCGGTGAACTCCAGAGTGGTGAACGGCAGGTTGATGAGGTCGTAGAGCTGCTTGATCATCTGCCCTTTCGTGACTTGGGGGTTGCTCATCTCGATACCCATCGCGGGTTGCGTTCGATAATTGGGGAGGTGGTTTTTGCTCTGGGTAAAGAGGTTGATGACATCGAGGTTATTCTTAAAGGTTTACTGGAGCATGAGAAAGATATTCTCGTAACTCGTCTTGAAGCCCATAAGGCTGATCTTTTGCAAGAGAAGTTTCCCCAGTTTGACTATCATCAAGCAGGGCAATATTTTGTTAAGCTCACCCGTAAAAATTATGATCAGGGGCGAGGTACGGTGTTGATTGTTACGGCCGGAACTTCAGATCTGAGAGTTGCTCATGAGGCCGATATTACCTTGCGGATGATGGGACAAAAGAGTGAAATGTTGATTGATGTCGGGGTTGCCGGGATTCACCGGCTTCTGGCCTATCGGGAAAAGCTTATGGCGGCCGAGGTTCTTATAGTTATTGCCGGGATGGAGGGGGCTTTGCCCAGTGTGGTTGCCGGTCTCGTTGAGCGACCGGTAATCGCAGTGCCGACCAGTGTCGGTTATGGTGCGGCTTTTGGTGGTGTTGCCGCCCTGTTGGGTATGCTTAACTCATGTTCCGGCGGGGTTGGGGTCGTTAATATCGACAATGGCTTCGGTGCTGCTTACTTGGCGGGTCTGATAAATCGAAAGTGAATTGAGAAGTTAGAAGTGAGAAGGGTGAAGTTAGAAGTTAGAAAATGGCGCCAAAGGCGCTTTCACCCTTCACCCTTCTAACTTCACCCTTTTTTTACTTCCCTTGAAATACGGCTGGTCTTTTTTCAACAAAAGCCTTTAAACCTTCACTGGCATCTTCGCTGGCAAAGGCTTTCATGAAGGCATCCTGTTCGATCTGCATGGCTGTCGCGGTATCCTGATTGTAGCCCTTATAGATCGCTTTCTTGGCTTGGCCGATGCCGATTATTGCTTTGGTGGCCATTTTTTCGGCAAAAGCGATGGTCTTTTCGTTAAGTTCGGCACCCGGCATCAATTCTTGGACAATACCCAGCTCCAAGGCTTCCTGTGGGTTGATATTTTTCGCAGTGGCTATGTAGTAGAGGGCTCGTTTGGCACCGAGTATACGGGACAGGCGCTGAGTGCCGCCGGCACCGGGCAGGATTCCCAAAGTGGTCTCCGGGAGGCCGAGCGCCGGAATTTTTTCTTTGTCTTTGATCATCACACTCTCAGCCATGAAGCGGAAATCGCAGGCCAACGCCAGTTCCAGTCCGCCTCCTAAAGCATAACCACCAACCGCAGCGATTGTCAGTTTCTCCATATCTTCTAGTTTCTGGTTGACGCGTTGGAGCTCGCCGGAGATATCCCAGGCATCATAGGCAGTCATTTTGGTGAACATTTTGATGTCGGCTCCGGCGATAAAAAAACCGGGAATTTCGCTGCTAATGACCAGGACTTTGGCATCGTCGTTGTCGGCCACTTCATCAAAAGCCCGGTCAAGTTCAGCCACCAGGGCTTCATTTAAGGAGTTGGCCGGGGGCCGGTTCAGACTGATAACTCCAACACCATT
>DAOVTG010000024.1 GCA_030633185.1 Deltaproteobacteria bacterium | reverse complement strand
CGGCAGAACCCCAAACCTGAAAAATCCTGATAATCCAGTCTTGCACCTGATCGACCTCCACCGCGTCCAACAACGAAAAAAACTTCCTCAGCGCTGGCGGGTCAAAGATCTGGCGGCATTACATTTTTCGAGTTTTGAGATTGGCCTGACTAAAAGGGATCTTTTACGGTTTATCTCCACCTATACCCGGTGCCCCTGGCGCGAAGCTCTTAAATCAAAACCTGAGCTCTGGCGGCAAACCGAAAAACGGGCCCGGGCTTTTTATCGCGAATTTAAACGCCGGGGGGCGCGATGAAAATCCTTCTTGTCCAAACCAGTTTCTTAGGCGATACCATCCTTTCGACGCCGCTGATCGCGGCCTTGAAGAAACTTCATCCTGAAGCTGAACTCTGGATGATGACCACCCCACTGGCAGCCACCCTGGTTAAACGCGATCCTCTGCTTGCAGAGGTCATACCTTTTGCCAAACGAGGCTCCGAGAGCGGCCTCAAAGGTCTTTTGCGGCAAGCTCAACAATTACGCAAGCTGAACTTTGATATTGTTTATTCACTACACCGTTCAGCCCGCACCAGCCTGCTCTTAAGCTTAAGCCGCATCCCTGAAAGAATCGGTTTCAAAAATGCAAAACTGGCCTTCCTCTACAACAAAACCAGACCAAGGCCCAAAGACTTACATGATGTTTTACGCAATCTGGCCCTGCTTGACAAGGGTTCCAAAAGAGCCGACTTACCCGATCAACTCCGCCTTTTTGCCCCCGAAAAAAGGGAGCTTACTCCAGCATTGCAGGCCTTGCTGCCAACTCCGGGCAGCTATATCCTGATGGTACCAGGCAGTGCCTGGGAGACCAAAAGATGGTTCGCTGCAGGTTACCACGAGGTCGCCGAATACCTGATTAAAAAAGGCTGGCGCGTAGTTTTAATGGGAAGTAATGAAGAGGTCGGAGTCTGTCAAGAGGTCACCGGCAATCTGGAAGTCATCAATCTAGCCGGCTGCGGGGATCTTGATACAGCACTCTATTTAACCCGCCACGCCCGCCTGATGATCTGCAACGACAGCATGGCTCTGCACATGGCCTCCGCCTGCAAGATTCCGACGGTAGCAATTTTCTGTGCTACAATCCCTCAGTTCGGTTTCGGCCCCTGGCAGAACCGGGCTGTCATCGTTGAGAAAAAAGATCTCGACTGCCGGCCCTGCGCCCGTCACGGCAGCCGACAATGCCCCAACCAGACCCGCGCCTGCATGGATGATCTGCCGGCGACAGCGGTCATTGAGGCAATTGAGTCAATTCTCACGACAGCATCTGGATACAGTGATGGAGAAGCTGTTTCTGGGTAAAGGGTTTCTCCAGCACTTCCAGCACTACGGGGAAATGTTTACTGACACGGTAACCATCATTGACGGTAGCGGTCATAATTAGTACCGGTATCTTGATATTTCGTTTCTGCATCTCGGACAAAAACTCTTCCCCTCCCATCTCCGGCATCACCAGATCAAGCACGATCAAATTCACGGAAACGGTTTTCAGAACATCCAGCGCCTCTTTGCCATTAACTGCCAACACAACCCGGACACCATGCAGCTCAAGCAAAACCTTAAGACTTTCACGTAAAAGTTCCTCATCTTCAATAATCAAAATCTTCCCGATTTCGAGATCATGCGAAAATTCCCGTTCCTGATCAAGTGGTAGAGAGTTGTCGAGGTTACCGGCAAGCGGCAGATAGATGATAAAGGAACTTCCAACCCCAAGCTCCGAAGTAACCGAAATAATGCCATCATGATTAACAATAGTCCGATAGGCAATCGCCAGACCCAACCCCGTACCTTTCCGACTCGACCACTCTTTTGTACTAAAAAAGGGATCAAAGATCTTCCCCATCATGGCCGGCGAAATACCACTGCCGTTATCCGACACGCCAAGCTCACAATACCAGTTGCCGGGAATAAGCTTAAAACGCTGGGCCAAGTAAGGATCAGCAAATTTAGCTCTGGACAAAATCCTGATTTTGGCATCCTCCTGGTCTTCGGCAAAGGATTCAGCTGCATTCAAAACCAGATTTAACAGTGATTGTACAATTGCAGCTTTATCCACCTCAAGCTTGAGATCGCAGCTGTCCTCAAGACAGTCAAAGGATATTTGCGCCGGCAGAGAGGGCGGCACCAGAACCAGTGCCGACTCAATCAGCTCGGCTATAGTCACGATCTCGGTAACCCCTATATCACGACGAGAGAAGAGCAGTATCTGCCTGATCAGCTCGGCTGCCTGCCCCGAGATTTTCTTTATTTTATCGATATAGCGGCCGGCCTTTTGCGGAGCTGATTGCAATATCAACTCTAACAATTCAATATTGCCATACATACTGGCCAGAAGATTATTGAAATCATGGGCAAAACCGGCCGCCAGAATGCCGACGGTCTCCATCTTTTGCGATTGCAGGATAACCTCGGTCTGCCGATCAACCTCCTGGTTAAGAAATTCACTGTAAACCTCAACCTCTCGTTTCAGGCGCCGCTCTTCACTGATATCATGAAGGTTGCTGATATAGCCAACCTTGCGACCGGCCCGATATATTTCGGAAAAATTCTGGCTGACTTCGATGTCAGGCCCTTCACCTATTTTCCGATAAGAGACCACGCCTTGCCAACGCTCCTGCTGGTTAAGCAAAGCGAAAATATTTTTCGGCAGTCCTATCGTTTCTCCGGCTTCGCTACCAACCTCATATAAAGTACCCAACAAAGTTGGGGCAGATTCTCTGACAATCTCGCTATAAGCCCGATTAACAAACAGATAACAACCTTGCTCATCAAGCACCACCACCCCATCCGAACTTGAGGCAAGACCCGCCTTGAAGATGGCATTCTCTTGGGCAAAACGCTCCAAGCGCCGGAACATATAAAATGAAAAAAAGGCGATCAATAATAACAACAAAACACACAAAAAGATTACCGGGAGGAGGAGTCGCCAGGCCAGCTCATCAGCTTTTCCCCGGGGTGAGGCAACCATCACCGTCCAATCGGGCGTCACCATCTCCATCGTCCGAAAGGCCGCCAGAAGGGTGTGACGCCGACCACTTGAAGAAATTTCCAGAGTTGCTGAAAAAGGACTCCGGTTGGCCAGAGCCACCAAAACCAAAGGCAACTCCGCTTCATCTAACAACGATACGGGCTCCCCTTTTTCAAGTAAAAGGTCAGGCAAAGAACCATAGGCCGGATAAAAATCTTGCAAAAGTAACCCTGCCAAAGAGGAAAAAACAGCCCGGCCGCGACTGTCGGCCACCAAAATTTCACGACGTTCTTCAACCACCAAACTCCGGCAATAGGTGGTAAGCATAAAATCCAATTGATAAGGAACCAACATCAGGCCAATATATTCACCGTCAACGACAACCCGTTTCGCAAAGATGATAATCGGCACCGGCATCACCTTGCCTAACTCCGGAACATAATGCATCAAGATGGAGAGTCGCTGATGCAGTTTCTCGTCATCAAGCTCATCCCAGAGACCATAATCAAAATATTGCCACTCGTAAACCTCCTGTAGAGGCAAACCCAGAGGCATAAAATCACCATCTTCACCGGTATAATAAACCTCTCCGTCAGCAGCTAAAAAAGCCAGGTGGAAAATTTCCGGATAGATATTCCATAAGAGTTTAAAACGATGGGCCGTAAGCTCTTTTATCTCATCGACATGATGCGGGGTAAAGTCGAGCACCGAATCGACCGTCTTCCGCACCCGCAAAAGATAGGCCTGAAGATTGTCGGCGATCCGATCGGCCACCATCTCCTGTTCGTGCTGAACTTCAAGAATGAAATGACGGCTGACGTGGTCATAAAAAAAATATCCACAGACCGAAAAAAGCATCAGTGCCGCCAAAGCCATGAGCACAAATTTGATATAGGTTCGATTTTTCATTAAACTTTTTCCGTGCCGTTCAGGCACTAACTATTCAAAGATTTCAGCACCCAAAAACAGAGAAAAATAATTACAAAACGTAACATAGTCATCTTCCAGGTAACTATTCAGATTGTTTAACCATAACGTTACAGCAAATGGCAGCGAACGTTGCTTCGCTCTATTCGAGGGGGTCAAAGCTGGGAGGCTTACGCCTCTTGTACCAGCAATGACCCCGTCTTTCGGAGGTTTG
The DNA here is from genome assembly GCA_030633185.1 of Deltaproteobacteria bacterium. Classification (GTDB taxonomy): domain Bacteria; phylum Desulfobacterota; class Anaeroferrophillalia; order Anaeroferrophillales; family Tharpellaceae; genus Tharpella. The sequence goes on along the minus strand of DAOVTG010000024.1, from coordinate 13,730 downwards.
GGAAAGGGCGACGGTTTTTTGCCCGCCCTGTCTCGGGCTGGGGTAATTGCTGGAACAAAGGGCGCAGCCCTCCAGCTTTGACCCCGTTAGTGAGGACGAAGCAATCTTCACTCTAACTTCAGTAACTTAATCGGATTGCAGGCGAAGCCCGCATAAGTTTCATCTGCAGAAACAATACATACACAATTTCACCTATAAACTTCAAGAAGTATTTCTAAATATTGCCAGTCCTGATCAAAACGGCAGTTAGACGGGGTCACATCTTGACAATGGCTGTTGGCAGCTTTTCGACTTATCCGATTATCTCGATACTCCATAGTCAAGAAATGACCCCAACCGAGCGGAACGGCACCTAAATAGTTACCTCCAAAGTACCGTGTCAGGTTTTTTACTTGACTTCCCGGCAGACTTCAGTATAGCCGTCGGTCATGACGATTTCGGCATCCTTCATTCTCTACCTGGCAACCTTTATCATGGGAGGTTGCGGTCTCGCCTATGAATATACCTTAAGTCGGGTAGCCGCTGACCTGCTGGGAAATTCAGCCCGCCAGTGGGCTCTGGTGATCGGGGCCATGATGTTCTGTATGGGCATCGGTGCGGACCTCCAAAAACGTCTGAAAGATAAGGGTTTGATCGATAAATTTATCGGCGCCGAAATCCTCCTGGGCCTGCTCGGAGGCTGTGGCCCCCTGGCCCTGCTTTTCACCTACGGCATGGCCCCTAATTACTATATTTTAGTACAATATGCTTTCATCAGCAGCATTGGTCTTCTGCTCGGTTTTGAATTGCCCCTGATCGCCCGCCTCAATTCGGTTCACATCAGCCGGCTCGAAGTCAATCTCGGTAAAGTTCTGAAAATGGACTACGTCGGGGCCCTGGCGGGGGCCCTGATTTGGGTTTTTCTACTGCCACTTTTTTTCACCTTGATCGAAACCGCCTTTATCCTGGGGCTTTTGAACTTGGCCGCCGCCACCATCCTGCTTCTCTACTTTCGTTCTCAAGTTACTTTTAACGGCCGCCTCTGGACAGCCCTTCTGACCACAATTCTGATTTTGACCACGGCTCTTTTCCAGGCCCGCAACTGGACCTCAAGCGCCGAGCAGTACCTCTATCGCGACCGCGTTATCTTAAGCCAAACCACCCGCTTCCAGCATATTGTCCTAACCCGATCAAAAGCCAACGAGATCTCCTGCTATATCAACGGCAGTCTGCAATTTAACAGCGCTGATGAATATATCTACCACGAAAACCTGGTTCATCCCGCTTTCGCCCTGGCCAAATCTCAACGCCGGGTTCTCATCCTTGGCGGGGGAGATGGCCTGGCCGCCCGGGAAGTTCTTAAATACCCCACAGTCAAAGAACTCGTACTGTGCGACCTCGATCCGAAGATGACCGACCTGGCCCGCAACCACTTAAACTTCATCGAGCTTAATCGGGACAGCCTTAATGATGCCCGAGTCAGCATCCTGAAAAATAACATTTTGGTTCCGCAAGACCAGGATGAAATAATTCGCATCCCGGACCAGCACCAACGCTTTGGCAGCCGACCCGATGAGGTTGCCAGAGTTACCCTGGTTCACCTCGACGCAGCCGCGCTACTGGAGAAACTGGCCGGCAAATTTGATATTATTGTTGTTGATTTCCCTGACCCCAACAACGAGGAGCTGGCCAAACTCTACTCCCGCACCTTCTATCGCCGCTTGGCCGACCGATTGGCTGTAGACGGCATTTTTGTTCAACAGGCAACTTCTCCATACCACGCTAAAGAGGCTTTTCTCTGCATCGGCCGCAGTATGACTGCGGCTGAACTTACCGTAATTCCCTACCACGACAACATCCCCTCTTTTGGCGAGTGGGGCTGGTGGATTGGCGGTCATCAAGAGAGATGGTCGGAAAAAGACCTCAAAAATAGACTTAAACAGACAACAACCCTGACGGTTCCGACTCGCTATCTAACCCCGGAACTTATCCACGCAACCTTGGATTTCGGAAAAAACCAGCTCAATACCAATGAGCGTGAAATAAATACCCTTGTTAATCATAAAATTTTCACGTATTATCTAAAAGGATGGCAAACCGGCTACTAACTAATTGGAGTTCTAAATTATGAATGAAAAGATTTTCAAGATTCTGGCAGGAATTTTCTTTATCATTATCCTCGTCTCTTTTTTCTGGCCTTCGGAAAGAAGCGAGAAACGATATGATGTCAACGTTCAGACCATGATCTACGGAGGTGATGGTCTTGATCTGGCAACTATCGGTTCACTCCTCAAAAAGGCCGAGAATGCAGGTGAACTGGAACGCCTACTCAATGACTCAAAGACCGGCATCAACAACCTGGATCTTAATGAAGACGGCAAGGTCGACTATATCAAGGTCACCGAATATGGCAATGAGCAGGCCAAAGGCTTCTCCCTGACGGTTGAACCGGTAGCCGGTGAGACCCAGGAAGTAGCGACCATTGAGATCGAAAAAAGCGGCAACGATCAAGCGAGCGTCGAAGTCAAGGGTAACGAACAGATCTACGGCCAAAACCACTATCATCGCAGCAGTTTCGGCATGACTGACATGCTTTTCATGTACTGGCTTTTCCGCCCCCACCCCTTCTACATGTCGCCCTATGGCTACGGACACTATCCAGGGGGCTACAGATCCCACGGTGCAGTCTCACAAGCGAACTACCAGCAGCGTACCGCTGGTCAAAGAGACCTGAAAAGTGCTTCCAGCAGCACTATGAAGGGTAAGGCCACCTCACCTAATGCCAACAAAAGTGCGGCTAAAGGTATAAAGACACCATTAAAAAAACCATCCTCCTCACAAAAAAGTTTCCAGAAACGCAACCCTTCTAAACAAGTAACTAAAAGTGCTTTTGGCCGGAGTTCAAAGTCTCGACCATCCCGGCCATCGGTACGCCGAAGCAGCGGTTTCGGCCGTAGCGGCGGCCGCTTTGGGGGAAAATAACTCATCTAAAATCTAAACTAATAAGGATTAAGCCATGTTCAGTTTTTTATCTTTCCGACCCATCGCCGAGCTTTTTCAACCGGTTGCCGCAACTTACCTGCTGGTCATCTTGGCCATCATGGTTCTCGGTAAACGTCTGCACAACCATTTTTCAAGCTACGACGTCGACCACGAGTTAACAACCACCGACAACAAAGCCGTGGCCCTCTCGGTTACCGGATACCTCTTTGCCTTGGGCCTCATCCTCTGGGGGGTCATCACCCCCAATGGCGACGCCGCCGTTACCGGTTTCTGGAGCCTGATCGGCGACCTGCTCGAAACTCTCTTCTGGGGTTTGATCGGTATCGGCCTGCTCCAGGTTTCGCACTATCTCAATGATCGCTACCTGTTGCCCAATTTCTCAAACCACAAAGAGATCATTGAAGACCGTAATATCGGAACCGGAGTGGTCGAGGGCTGTACCTTTATCGCCTCGGGAATTATCATCAAAACTGTTTTAAGCGGTTCCGGTTCCGGTTTTTTTACAGATCTCTTTGGCACCATCTTCTATTTCGCCATCGGCCAGGCCGCTTTTCTTGTTTTCGGTCGTCTCTATCAACGAATCAGCCGTTTTGATCTGCACCACGAGATTGAACAGGACAACGCTGCCGCCGGAGTGGCTTTCGGTTTGAGTATGATCGCCGTCGGCATCCTCTTAGCCGATTATATTGCTGCCTACGACTCCTTGCCAGGCCTCATTTTCTGGTTGCCACTGAGTTTTTTCTTCCTCGTTACGGGCCGCTATATCGCCGACAAGCTGCTGCTTCCCGGAGCCCTGCTTGACGAGGAAATCAGCCGGGATCGCAACTGGGGTGCGGCCTTGATTGAGGGTGCAGTAGCAATTATTATTGCCCTAGTGGTCGGAAACCTCTTCTTCTCATAAGGGTATTTAATATGAAGAATTTACCGCAGCTACCTTATCAACTTGACGAAAAACAGAAACATCACTACGCCCGCCTCTACCTGCTCGACTACATGATTCAGGAAGAGGTCAAGGTATCAATTCTGCTCGACGAAAAAAATGAAGACCTGGAATCGATCTTTGATGAGCTCATGGCCCGTGAACTGATTGAGATCAACCGAGAGCAAAACTACTGCGTCAGCCGGGCAGGCCAAACCCTGCACCAGAATTTCCTCAAACGCTACCGGGAAAACATAGCCTTAAGTGATATCTTCTGCGCCGTCGATCTGACCAATGGTGAATTTGCCTTCAGTTTCTATGACGACTACCCGACAAAACCGGAGTGGGACGCTTTTTTGGCCCAATCGCGCTGGGATGACTTACGTATTGCGGTCGCCGAATACTTAAACAGCGACCCGATTGAACTCGTCTTCATGAGTTTCATCAACGAAAAACGTTTCGGCCGCGATGCTGACGGCAACTGGCAGTTCGATCTTCTTTTAGGTACGGTCTGGGATGAAATCCTGGAGGCCTGCAACCAATCTATCCACTGGCCGGAACTCGGCTATGAAGACGAAGAAGGAAAGGTTGAGGCTGAAGCGGTAATTGAAGATATTATAGCCCAAGGCAATAATATCCAAAACGCGTTGTAACTCAAGATAAAAACAAAAAAACTTTGTGCCTTTGTGCCTGCTGCCTTTGTGCCTTATCAGTAAAAAATGCCTATTTTTCAACGTTTATTAACTTGGTTACACCGACACAACTATCTGCGCTTGCGGCTGGTCTGGATATTTTCGCTGGCCCTTTTCTTAAATCTCTTTTTCGGCCTGCTCTTCTACCTTGCCGAACGAACCGCCCAGCCTGAACTTGACCTGGCTGACAGTATCTGGTGGGCCATGGTAACCATGACCACGGTCGGCTACGGAGATCTCTATCCGCAGACTGAAATCGGACGCTTTCTCATTGCCTACCCCTGCATGTTGCTGGGAATTGCGATTATCGGCTATCTGCTGGGACTGGCGGCAGAGAGTGTTTTTGATCATATCTCAAAGAAAAAGAGGGGTCTTGTGCAAATCACCAAGGAAAACCACATCATCATCTGCAACTTTCCCAATCTCGACAAATTAATCCGCCTGACCGCCGAACTTAAGCTCCATCCGGCTTACGAAAACTCCTTCTTCGTAATCGTCTGTGATAGCATTACAAAACTGCCGGAGAGTCTAACCACCGATGAATTCGCTTTTGTTTACGGTAATCCAACCAGTGAAGTAGTGCTGCAAAAAGCAAATCTTAAGGCGGCAGCCGGGGTTTTCATCCTGGCCGGTAACCCTTTCAACAGTGATGCCGATGCCATTACCTTTGCCATCGCCTCAGTTGTCGAACTGCTTCGCTGCGAATATCACTACTCATACAAAGTGGTTGCCGAACTCATCCATCAGGAAAACATCTCCCTTTTACGGAAGGCCAAAGTCGACGGGATTGTCACCCCTGAAGGGCTGACCGACTGCCTGCTGGCCCAAGAGTTTCTCTACCCTGGTATTCATGAGATTATCACCCAGATCATCAGCAACAAAATCGGCAGCCAGTTCTACATTCTTGAGACAAAACTGGCTGGCCACAAAGTCGCCGACATCCAGGTCGCAGTTCTCAAACATCCCGCTAACCTCCAGGTCATCGGCATCATTAAGGCGGGCCAGACCATCCTCAACCCAGCCAAAAATGTATTGATTGAAGAGGACGATAAATTAATCATGCTGGCCGAAAGCCGTAGTGATTTCAAGGTTATTGAACAAGATATTTTGACTACCAACCATGACTGACCAGGATATTCGGCAAATAATTTGTCAGCTTCTGGTTAAATGGGAAGATCAGCCTCAGGCTCTTGACCAGCTTTTGGAGAAGCATCTGGAGCAAGCTCAAGCTGAATACAACCAGATCCAAAGAGCCTTGGCGACAAATTTGACAGCCGGAGTTGTGCGCTGGCACTTGCGATTTGATCACTACATAAGCAAACTCCAAAACCGCAGAAAAAAGATAAAGCCGGAACTTAGAAACATCCTGCGCCTGGCTCTTTTTGAACTGGAGTTTCCAGCCGATAAAGCCCGGCCTGATTATGCCGTAGTTTCGCAGGCGGTCAACCTGGCCAAAATTATGACTCCCGGACGGGAAGGCTTTGTCAACGGCATTTTGCGCTCCTTTCTTCGCCAAGGTGCGGATGAACTACTGCCTGAGAACAGTGACAAACCGAATAATCTATCCATTCACCACTCTCTCCCGATCTGGCTGATCAAAAAATGGCAAAATGATTTCGGCAAACCTGATACCCAAAACCTCTGTCGGCAGGCCAACCGGTTTGCCGGTACCACTTTTCGCGTCAATCGCTTAAAACTCTCCCGGGATGATTTTTTTCACCGTTTCGAGAACGAAAATGACTTAACCCTCAAACTTGAACCGGGCCTTTATAGTGAAAATGCTTTCAGCACCTTTCAGGCCGCCCCGCTGCTTGATTCTGAATGGTTCAAAAAGGGTTTTTTGAGTGTTCAGGATGAAGGGGCCCAACTGATTGGAGAACTCTTAAACCCGCAACCGGGCGAAGTTATTCTGGACGCCTGCGCCGCTCCGGGCGGCAAAGCGGCCCATCTCGCCGAACTTTGCGGCGACAACAGCACAATTATTGCCGTTGATCGGGATCCTGAGCGCCTTAAACTCGTTGATGAGACCATCAAACGTCTCGGGCTGTCCTCAATCAAACCGGTGTGTATTGATCTGAGTAAACCTTTGCCAACAGATCTTGAGCAAGACTACGATGCCATCTTAGTCGATGCCCCCTGTTCGGGACTCGGGGTTATCCGTCGACGAGCCGATTTGCGCTGGCGAAAAAAACCTGGAGAGAGCCGTCAATTAGCCATAATTCAATTGCAAATCCTGCAAAATTGTTCTAGGTATCTAAAAATCGGCGGTCGTCTGCTCTATGCCACCTGCACGACCAGCCGGGAAGAAAACCAAGCGGTTGTCCAACATTTTCTTTCAGAAAACCGTAATTTTCACCAATTGTCCAGAGAAGAGATCAAGCCGAGTCGCTTGCAGGCCCTCCTTAATCAGGAGGATTTCCTCGAAACCTGTTTTATAAAACCGTTCACGATGGACGGCTTTTTTGCTGCTATCATGACCAGAACCAACTAGGAACCTCACTATGCGTATGATTGCTCCATCTATTTTATCTGCTGATTTCAGCCGCCTCGGAGAAGAGGTCAAAGCGGTCGACAAAGCTGGTGCCGACCTTATCCATATTGATGTCATGGATGGTCATTTTGTCCCCAACCTGACAATTGGCCCCGGAGTTGTAAAGGCCCTGCGTCCCCACAGCAAGCTCCTTTTTGACGTTCACTTGATGATCTCGGAACCGGAACGCTACATTGATGACTTTGTCGAAGCCGGGGCTGACATTCTCACCGTCCACCAGGAATCGGGAGCCCATCTCCACCGCCTAATCCAGATGATTAAAGCCCACAACATCAAGGCCGGAGTCTCCATAAATCCCGCGACTCCGGCGGTCATGCTTGAAGATATCATCAGCGAGATTGATCTGGTGTTGATCATGACGGTAAACCCCGGCTTTGGCGGCCAAGCTATGATACCTGAAGCATTAAACAAAATAGCCAAAATAAAAGAGTTCGCCAAAGGACGGAAAAAACCTCTTCTGATCGAGGTTGACGGCGGCATCAAAGTTGAAACCATCGCGGCCGCCGAAGCGGCCGGAGCCGACATCTTTGTAGCTGGCTCCGCAGTTTTTAAATCCGCCGATTATCAAGGCAATATACAGGCCTTGAAAAAAGTTCGATAACTAATATTCGAGAAAACCTCGTAATTTCCGGCTGCGGCTGGGGTGACGCAACTTACGCAGGGCTTTTGCTTCAATCTGGCGGATCCGTTCACGGGTCACTTCAAAATCCTGGCCCACCTCTTCCAGGGTGTGGTCACAGCGCTCACCAATCCCGAAACGAAGCCGCAAAACCTTCTCTTCACGCTTCGTCAAGCTCCCCAGAACCCGCTGGGTCTGGCTCGCCAGATCGCCTTTAACCACTGATTCGAGAGGATTAACCGCCTTTTTATCCTCGATAAAGTCACCTAAATGACTATCCTCCTCTTCGCCAATCGGGGTCTCCAACGAGATCGGCTCCTTGGCAATTTTCAAAACCTTTTTCACTTTGTCGAGCGCTATATCCATCCGCACGGCGATCTCTTCAGGGGTCGGCTCACGTCCTAACTCCTGCAAAAGCACCCTTGAGGTCCTAATCAGCTTGTTGATTGTCTCAATCATATGAACCGGGATCCTGATAGTACGAGCCTGATCGGCAATCGCCCGGGTTATCGCTTGGCGAATCCACCAAGTCGCGTAGGTACTGAACTTATAACCACGTTGATATTCAAATTTATCAACGGCCTTCATAAGGCCGATATTACCTTCCTGGATCAGATCAAGAAACTGAAGTCCGCGATTGGTATATTTCTTGGCGATACTGACAACCAGTCGCAGATTTGCCTTGATAAGTTGATTCTTGGCATTTTCAGCCTTTCGTTCACCTACCGTAATCTGCTTATCGACCCGCTTCAGATCAGAGAGACTTAAACCGGTATCCTCACTTATCCTTTTTAGTTTGGAGCTCAGGTTATCAACCCGAAACCAGAGATCATCAAAACCATCAGCATCCAGTTCGAACTGCCGGGCGAATGATTCACGTTTTCCCTCATTCTTAACACACTCTTTACAGATGCTGCGCAAATTACGCAAGCGGGTCTGATAGCGAGCCTCAACCCGAATGATCATTTGCTCCAGGTTATGCCCCATATCAACATAGCTTTTAAGGTTGGTAATAATGTCTTCAATGACTACAGGTCTAAGCTTAACTGCGTAAAACTGATTGATAATTTCACGCTCATTCGCCTTAACCCGCCCTCGCAAAGCACTTCTTTTGATCGATGATCGTAACTCCTTATCTGGATGTTTAAGACGATTACGAAGAGCTCGGTTATCGGCAAACAGCGTGGTAAGAGTCTCTATCCCTCCGATAATTCTCTGGGCCAGACTCTCATCATCCTGATTTTCCTCATTCTCACAAGCAATCAGTTCAGCGACCTCCTTTTGATCTTCAAGATCATCGTCACTCTCGGAAGCAGTTGCCGCCTCGTCTTCAACCTCTTCTTCGTCTTCGATGGAAACTAACCCACTATCATCGATATCCTCTTCAATCTCGACCTCTTCTTCAATATCCCGGCTGACAGCTTTAACATTGATCTCTTCAGAACTCAGCAAGTTTCCAAGATATTTCAGAGTGTTAACCGTCAAGACCGACCTCAACAGGGCTTTGACAACCTCTCTTTCACCTTCATCAATCTTTTTGGCAATCTCAACCTCACCCTCGCGAGTCAGCAGGGGTACCGATCCCATCTCCCAGAGATACATACGCACCGGATCATGGTGCCGTTCAGAGGAGCTCTCAATAGCTGCCCCCGGCGCACTCGGCCCCTCTTTGTTCTGCCCATCCCCGGTTTCCGCCAGCTTTACACCCTTGTCGGCATCGACGACATCAATCCCCATCTCGGCAAAAAGCATTAACATCTCATCGATCTTTTCCGGTGAGACCGCTTCCGGAGGCAGGACATCATTGATCTGGGCATAAGAGAGATAGCCCTTCTCTTTACCTTGAAGAATCAAATTTTTGATATCATCCGAATGAATTATGGTATCAGTCCCCTTAACGTTCCCAACCGCTGCGGCTGTACCACTTGATGTCACTGACATTTTCACCTCATATGTAAAGTCTAATTTTTACGACGCCATCGCTCTTTTTTTAAGTTCCATTTTACGTCGTAAGAGAGCAAACATCTCTTCTTCATCCCGGCACTGAGTAAGTTCCCGATCAAGATTACGGGCCTGTTCATGACTTTGACGTCGGCGCAAACTGACGAAGCAGTCGCAAACAACTTTTTGTGCCATCTCCAAGTCTTCAGCCGGAGCCGGAAGATGCACTAAGCGGGCATAGAGAGAGCAGAGGGCGTCATCTTCTCCACTGCCAGCAAGCTGCTGTAACAGGGCCTTAGAATCGCCACAATCTCCAAACTGCGCCAATTCTCGATAGAGCTTACAACAATCCGGATTTTCCACGAGTTCAAGGTAATCTTCACCAAACTCATCGTTAAGCTCGGGATAGTTCAAAAGAGTGGCCAAAATAATCTCTTCCGGCTGTGAAACCAACCGTGATAGAGACTGGGAAGAGGATCCATTGACGCCAACCGCTTCCGGTGCCGCCGGAGACAGCTTCCCTCCTCCTGCCGGAAACCGTTGACGGTGCAAACGCACCCGACGATACTCATCGAGAACGATCTCTTCTGCCAGACGCAGGGTTTCAGAGGTTGAGCGTAAAGCCATGCCCCGCAAAGGGTCATCGGGCAGCCGCAAAACCATCTCTAAAACTTCACGTAAAAACTGCAGACGATCGTTATAACCATTCAACCCGGCCCCTTTTTCCTGAAGAAAAAAGTCAAACAGAGAGGTCTGCCGGGCGAGAGCTTGTTGCAACCCCTGATCATCAAGGCCTGAAGCCAACTGATCGGGATCTTTAATGCCATCCGGCAAAAGCACAATATCCGGCATAATTCCGACCGCCATAAAGAGCGGCAGGGAGCGAAAAGCGGCAGCCCGTCCGGCCCGGTCATTATCGAAAAAGATTGCGACATTGCTGGTATAGCGTTTGACCGCGCCTACGTTCTCTTCCGAAAGAGCGGTTCCTAATGTAGCGATAACATTATCAACCCCTCGCAGATAGAGCGACAGGGCATCCATGTAACCTTCAACCAGGAAGGCTGATCCGCTTTTGGCAATCGCCGGCCGGGCGTGATGAAGATCGTAAAGCAGACGCCGCTTATTGAAGATCACCGACTCAGGACTGTTAAGATATTTGGGCTCGCCATCACCCAATGAACGGCCGCCGAAACCGATCACGACGCCGGAAACATCACGAATTGGAAAAATCAGACGATCACGGAAACGGTCATAACGCCGGTTGCTGCCCTCTTTCTGAACCAGAAGTCCGGCGGCTACCGCAACCCGCTCATCGATCTTCCGGCGCCCCATCTCATCCTTTAACGCTGACCATGAATCGGGGGCAAAACCCAAACCAAAGGTTTTCGCCTGAAGCGGATCAATCCCGCGCTTCTGCAGGTAAAGACCAGCTTTACCCTCAATATTAGCCTCTAACTGACGAGCAAAAAAGTTCTGCGCACATGCGACTGCCTGCACCAGATTTTCACGTTCGGAACGAGCTTTGGCCTGGGCCTCGACACTACCCCGGCGCCGTTCATAGGAAGAGATATCAATTGAGGCCCGAGCCGCCAGACGAACCAGGGTTTCCGGGTAAGAGAGGTTTTCAATCCGCTTTAAAAAACTGACCACATCGCCGCCCACCCCACAGCCGAAACAGTGAAAAATAGCTTTTCCCTGATGCACTGTAAAGGATGGCGTTTTTTCCCCATGAAAGGGGCATAACCCCTTATAATTAGCACCGGCTTTGGTCAAAGCCACATAGTCACCGACAAGTTCGACAATATCGACACGTGAGCGCAGGTCACTGACAAATTCAGGAGGAAAAAAGTAGCTGGTCATTAGTTAAGAATTAAGTGATGATGCATTCGTAAAAGTCCCCGGATGGCTAAGTAAAAAGTGATGGAAAATCAGCTTCACTTACCCCACCTTTCTGTTTGGCCAGATCAATATTCAGACCGGCCAGCAGGCGATAAGCCGAAATATAGTCGGGAAATTTCTCCTGCAAGACGGTCAAATGAGCGGCAACCGTCTGATCATCACCCCTGACAATCGGCCCGGTCAAAGCTTCGGCCGGAGAAACCCGCTCAAGATTTTCAAAACTGCCGCGAATCAGAGGCAACAACATGCAGCGGGCGGTATCGTGATCAACCCCGATCCCGGTCATCATGGTGATCGCCATCTCTTCTAAGGCAATAAAAAAGTTGGAGGAGACTACCGCAGCGGCGTGATAAAGCACCTTATCGGTTGCTGCAAGCCGAATCAGGTTACCGCTCAGAGCGGCAACCACACTCTCGGCCACCGGAAAAGCCCGATCGTCCCCTTCAAAGGCGAAGTAGGATCCAGCCATAACCTGCACCGCCCCGGCAACATCAGTCACACTCTGTAGGGGATGCAGAGAAAAAGTAATGGCATCCAGAGCGGCCAGAGACTGCAGGACTGCCGAAGTAAGCGAGCCACTCAAATGGGCGAAAAAACACCCGGCCATATCCATAGACTGATCGGATTCGGCCAAAGTGTCCGCAATTTCCGAGATATAGCGATCTTGAACCGCAAGAAAAACCAGTTCAGCCCCGAACACGGCTTCCACCGAAGTGGAGCAAACTGTTATTTTACCTTCAATCCACCCTTGTAAAGCTTTGACTTTAGCCGGATTATGATCACACACCCGCAAGTCGTCAAAACCTTGCCGCGACAAAAGGACAGCCAACGCCGTACCAACCCGACCTAAACCCACGATTGCTACAGACTTACAACTCTCAGTCATAAATTAGAAAAATACAATATATCAAAAAAATAAGAGCCGTCGACTATGCCGACGGCTTAAATTAACTCTTCAGATTCATTTTTAGAATTGATACAAGCAAAAGCAACTCCATACGCCCTCACTAAACTTTTTGCGACAAGATTAATCAAACATCCTATAAGATAACCAGCGATACCGCTACTGTCAAGAAGATGGATGAGATTTTTTTAAGATTACTAAAAAAAAGTACCGACTCATTACTGAGACGGTACTTTTTTTAGTTGCCAACACCGCTTAACGGTGCCGCTATCTTTGTCCTAGAACCGGAAAGTCAATCCGGCGTTAACCAACAGCAGATCGCCGGTGGTATCGTAAAGATAGGGCTCGTCATCGTTGAAATCGGTGTAAGAGGCGTTAAAATTAATGGTAAGACGCTCATTGAAGTCGTAAGTACAACCAATGTAATATTCAATCTCTTCAATATCGAGATCGGAATTATCTTCCCAGACCGCAAAGGCCAGGTCATGGTCATAACCGAAAGTTGCCGGCTGTTTTCCTTCAAAATAGGAGGCACTGAGATTATCCATCTCGGCTTCACCCCAATTAAAGATGATCCCGCCGTTAAAATTCAGTTTCTCACTAGCTTCAAAATCAGCACTCAAAAGCAGGGTGTGAACGTCGGTATTGTAATCCATATCTGACAATGTGACCCCATAACTTGGGGACGCGAAGGTGCCAGCTCAGCCGCCATAGGCCACCGCTGAGAGAAAAGCCTGATCCTCCATGTCCATGTAGTTATAGGCAAATGTAAAAGTCAGATTGTCCATCGGTGCGAAAAAGAGATCTGCCCCGATGGCAAACATCTCTTTATCAAAACTATCACCATGACCCGGCGCCGCAATATCGACCTCTTCCAGTGTGTAGTGAAAGTGGCTGCTGGCCATAATCATCGGCGTAATGTTGTAGGTCGCACTGGCTTTAAACTTATGTACATTTTCAGGTTCCGAGGTCAGGTCCAGACCGCGGCTGTTGTACATGACATAGTACTCGGCCGCTTTCGGACTACCCGGTTTGTAAAGATTTGGCACCGAACAGGTCGCCGGTGTACAACCAACCGGATCGACATTGGCTTTAAGCCAGTCGATCATGTTCTGCGGATTGGCGTAGGCTGCACCCTCATGCATATAAGGATCGTCAATGTCTTCATAAGAGTACTTGAAACGCAGGCTTAAATTCTTGACAGCCCGGCTGTTTAAAGCGAT
>DAOVTG010000160.1 GCA_030633185.1 Deltaproteobacteria bacterium | reverse complement strand
TGCACCTTCCGGCAGGCTTCGGAAATCCAGAAAATGGACAACAAAATCAGAAAGGCTCTACGGAAAAAAGGGTTCAAGGCCCAGTACACAATTGACCATTTCGTGGCCAACAGCCCCCGCATGAAAGACATTATCAGAGAAGCCAAACAGTATGCCCAAGTTGATCTGATAATCTTGCTGATCGGTGAAACCGGCACCGGTAAAGAGGTTTTGGCTCAATCTATTCATAATCTCAGTCCTCGGCACCGGGGGCCTTTTATTGCCATCAATTGCAGCGTTTTGCCGGATAATCTCCTGGAAAGCGAACTCTTCGGCTACGAAGAAGGGGCCTTTACCGGAGCCCGCAAAGGTGGAAAACCCGGTCTTTTTGAACTGGCCCAACACGGAACCATTCTACTTGACGAAATCAATACTATCCCCCTCAACCTGCAAACAAAGTTACTCCGAGTGTTGCAAGAACGAGAGGTGATGAGAGTCGGGGGAGCTCACATCATCCCCATTGACGTCAAAATAATCGCTGCAGCCAATCAGGACATTTTTCGAGATCTGGAGGAGAAGCGGTTTCGCCCCGACCTTTATTACCGTCTTAATCAACTCTGCATTAGTTTGCCCCGATTGCAGGAACGAAAAGAAGATATTCCGGAGCTCGCCCAGGTAATTTTTGGCGATCTTCGCAGAAAATTCTCTAAAAAACCATTTCCCCTGCCGGCATCTTCGATTAAACGTCTTCAAGAAATTCCCTGGCATGGAAATGTCAGAGAGATGCAAAATTTTATGGGCCGATTAGCACTCTTATGTGAAAGCGAGAAAGATGTAGCTGAAAATATTGATAAAATCATCCGTGAAGATCAACATTATTATCATGCCGACCAAGCATCGACCCCTGACACCATAGCGAAGGATGACCACTGCAAGAAAACCCTCTTAGTGGAACAGGAAAAAAATATTATTCTGCACACCCTCAAAGAGTGCAACCACAATATCAGTGAAAGTGCTCGCCGTCTGGGTATCAGTCGGACAACTCTCTACCGTAAAATAAGTAAAATAAATAAACTGTGATGGCAGGAGGCTGTCCGACATGTAGCGTCCCAAAATAAAACAACTGTTCAATTAATAGACACTAGCCCGCCGCAACACTTCAAGCATAACCCCTGCCTAAACATCCCTTAACCGAGAAAAGACCCAGAAAAGCAACAGGTTAACACTGACTTATCATTTGTTAGCTGCAAAACTGGAAATACCGTTGCCGCGGTATAGTGTTTGCTCATTATACAATTCAAATCTGTGTTTCTATTGTATAATGAGACAATCAGAAAACCCTAAAGCAAAAGGAGAAGAGTGATGAAGAAAAGCAAAATCTTATGGTTGTTAACAACGTTGCTTGTCGCAGGAATGTTTTGTACCAGCTATGCAGCCGAGAAAGCCGAAGCCCCTCAGGCGGCAGAACAGGTATCCATCAGTTTTGATCTCTGCCCTTCAATCCAGGTTACCAGTGTCTCCTATTATATGAAGAAATACAAAGGTGCTCCGCGACTCCATTTTGATGTCAAAATCAAAAACATCTCGAAAGGGGACAAACGCTTTCGTCTCGCCATCTTCCTTCCGGACGGGGTTGCCGGTGGTGGTTTTTATCCTCGCAAAGGGAAACCCCCAGTCATAAAAGCGGGAGAGGAGTTAAGCCGAACTTTCCCCATGTATTTCCATGAACTACCATCTGAATACTCGATCATGGTACAGGAGCTGTAACCGGCGCACAGCCAAACAGGAACCGGCTCTAATAATCGGAGAAAACCACGAAACCTTATAACAATTGCAGAAAAACAAGGAGTTTATCCATGAAAAAGAATGCTCTTACTTTCATAATCATTTGCTGCTTTTCTATTGCGCTGGCACTGCCTACACCAGCAAGTGCTCGCTTAAAGTTTATCTCATTCGGTACCGGCAGCCCGGCCGGCACTTACTATTTTCTCGGTGCCGGTTTTGCCAGCATTATCAACAAGGAAGTCCCCGGAGTTCGGGTGACGGCCGAATCCACTGCCGCATCTCTTGAGAATGCAACCCTGATCAGCCGGGGCAAAATGGATATGGGTCTGGCATCTATGGGGACCCTGACCAAGCTTAAGGAGCGAAACATTGATATATCCTCTATCAGGTTGATCTCTATTGGTCATACCAGCGACACCCACTGGCTCGCCAGAAAAGATTCCCAGATCAAAACATTTAACGATTTTAAAGGTCAGCGGATTGGGGTCGGTCCCGCCGGCAGCGCCACCCTCAACCTCTTTGCAAAGGACGCCTTGGAAAAAGGATGGGGTCTTACGTTTGATGATTTTAAACCCAAATATGTCTCCTTTTCCGAGATCATCACAGGTATCCGCGACAACACCATTGATGCCGGTATTATTGCAGCCGGCACACCGGTGGCAGCCATCATGGAACTAGCGCGAGATATCCCTCTACGCCTCATAGAAACTTCGAGCGCTGATTACAAAACCCTGCAAAAAGGGAATCCTGTTTTTCAGCTCACAACTATTCCGGCTAAAACCTACAAAGGAATTGATCACGACGTGCAGACCTACTGTTCACCACAAATGTGGATCTGTAGCGCATCCATGTCAGAGGAACTTGTCTACCAGATAATCAAAGCCGTTTACGATAATGACAAGAGGAGAAATGCTATTCATCCGATGGCCAAAATGTACACTGTAAAAAATGCTTTTTACGGCTCTGAAGCCGTACCCACCACTTTTCATCCTGGAGCCATCAAATACTATAAAGAGAAGGGTGTCTGGGAAACCAAAGGCAAAAAATAATGACGGACAACCAAGAGAAAAGATCAGTAACCGGCTTTATTACCCGTTGGTTGGCTATAGGCTTAAGCTTGTTTCACCTCTATACCGGGGTATTTCAGTTGACAGCCATGAACCAACGGGTGCCGCACGTTATTATCGGTGCGGTTCTCATTTTTCTGGTTTATCCTTTCCACAAAGGTGCTCCACGGGAAAAGCCCGGTCTCTTCTCTAAGATTTTAGCCGGAGCCATAGTCGCCATTGGCCTCTATGTCCTGTTAAACTGGTTTAAAAAAGTTGGGGCAGCAGGAACTGCGCTGCCCCAACACGAACTAATTATGGGCATCGCCCTGATCATTCTTTTGATCGAGGCGGCGCGGAGGGCGGTGGGCTGGGCCTTCCCCATGGTGGCCATGACCATACTTCTATACGCCCGCTTTGGAGAAATGCTGCCCGACATCCTGGCCCACAAAGATTACGAGTGGGAACGTATTATCGGCAGCATGTTCATCACCACCGACGGCATCTTCGGCATGCTGGCCGGGATCTCGGCAACCTTTATTTTCCTTTTTATTCTCTTTGGTGCGATGCTGCGTGAAGCTGGGGGCGGCGATTTTTTTATCGATCTCGCCTACGGATTTTTAGGCCACGTCCGAGGCGGCCCAGCCAAAGTCGCGGTGGTCGCCAGTTCTATGTTCGGCATGCTTTCGGGCAGCGGCACGGCCAATGTTGCCGGCACCGGCCAGATCACCATTCCATTAATGAAAAAAACCGGCTATTCCCCCACTTTTGCCGGAGCCGTGGAAACGGTTGCCAGTGCCGGCGGGCTGCTGATGCCGCCGATTATGGGGAGTGCCGTTTTCATTATCATGGAGAACTTAGGGGTCGGCTACTTTGCCATTATCAAGGCTGCCAGCCTCACCGCCATACTCTACTACCTGGGTCTTTTTATCATGATCGATCTTGAAGCCCAGAAGAACGGCCTCAAGGGAGTCCCCAAAGCCGAGATTCCACCACTTAAAAAAACCTTGAAAGAAGGTTGGCACTTTCTCATCCCGGTGGCCGTCTTAATCTATTTTATTGTTTTTGCCAAAACCTCGGTAACCCGAGCCGCATTCTGGGCCAACATCAGCATCTTCATCGCCACCAGCATTCGTCCGGGAAAACGGATGACCGTCAAACAGATACTGAGTGGGCTGGAAAAAGGAGCCTACACAGCCCTGCCGGTTATCGCCATTCTCGCCCTGGCCGGAGTCGTTGTCGGCATGGTCACCCTGACCGGCCTGGGCTTGATGATGTCGTCAATTCTCATCGAACTGGCCCATGGAAACTTGTTGTTGCTGCTATTTTTTACGATGCTGGCATCTATCCTTCTGGGCATGGGCGTACCCCCGGTCGCCGCCTATATCGTCCTCGCAATTTTAGTCGTACCGGCCCTGATCGACATGGGCGTTTATCCTCTGGCGGCCCACCTTTACGTCTTCTATTTCTCGATTGTTGCCGGGATCACACCACCCATGGCTCCCGACGCTTTTATTGCCGCCGGCATCTCGGGGGCTCCGATGATGAAAACGGCCTTTACAGCCTGCCGACTGGCCATAACTATTTTTATCCTGCCCTACATTTTTGTCTACAACAACGCTTTGCTCTTTATCGGTTCCTGGTGGGAGATTGCCTGGAGTGCTCTTTGCGCCCTGATTGCCGTCTATGCCCTGTCGGTCTGTGTGCAAAACTATCTCGAAGGCATCCTCCCGGTAGCTTTCCGTCTTCTCCTGGCCGTTGCCTGCCTCGGCCTGGTTGTGCCCTACTACCAGTTTAATGTGGTCGGCATATTTGTGGTTGCGGCTATTATTTTATGGCAATTAAAACGAATGCCACTACTACAAAAAAACCGGCGCATCAGGAGTTAAAAAATGTCGTTAAACCGGGAGCTATCGGCCTATATCTGGCAATCATCGTTCGATGATCTGCCACCCCAAACCATTGAAAAAGCAAAACATCTTATTTTAGATGTGCTCGGAGTGGGAATTGCGGGATGGCAAGCCCCCGGCTGTCGAGAAGTGATTCAAACAATCTCCAGTTGGAACCGGGAAACTCAGCCAGGGGCGACTATCATAACTCACGATTTGAGAGCCGGGCCTGGCGATGCCGCCTTCGTCAACTCCACGATGATGCATGCTCTCGATTTTGACGACACCCTGGACAGTTCCGCTCTCCATACTATGGTTTCGGTTTTCCCGGCCGCCCTGGCGCTGGGGGAAGTTTCGGCTGCTTCCGGCCGCCAATTGCTGACTGCAACAATTTTAGGCGTGGATATTATCTGCCGACTGGCAAGCGCGATAAATACTCCTCTTTCCTGGATTCGGACCGCAACTTGCGGCAGTTTCGGAGCCGCAGCGGCAGCGGCAAAGATCCTTGATTTACCTCTGGAACAGATTCAAAATACCTTTGGTATCGTCTACAGTCAAACGGCCGGCAACGCCCAGTGCTTGGTGGATGGCAGTCTGGTCAAACGCATGCAGCCGGCTTTTGCGGCTCGGGCCGGAGTCTTCAGCGCGAAACTTGCCCAAAACGGAATCACCGGAGCCACCTCTCCCTTCACCGGTGAATATGGTTTTTTCAACCTGTATGAAGGAGGAAAATGTCAAACGGAAAAGGTTAGCAAAGATCTGGGCCAACATTTTGGGATTATGGATTTAAGCCTCAAACCTTACCCTTCATGCCGAATGACCCATGGCGCCATCGATGCGGCGCTGGCCTTACAACAATCCCACTCAATCAATGCCGACAAGATTGAGCAGGTAACCATTACCGCCTCAACCATGGTTGCCGGCATGGTGGGTAGACCTTTCCAGCTCCGCACTGATCCCCAGGTTGATGCCCAGTTCAGCATTCCTTACACCGTCGCGGTGGCGTTAGAAAGGGTTAAACCCCGATTGAAAGATTTCAGCAAAGAACAAATTGGCGACCCAAAAATTCAAGAACTGGTTAAAAAAATTGTCGTTATTACAAGCGCGAATCTCCCCGAAAATGATATAAGTTCCATCTCCATAACGATTACAACAAAAAATGATA
>DAOVTG010000237.1 GCA_030633185.1 Deltaproteobacteria bacterium | reverse complement strand
GCATCTTTTCCACGTGACAAAGATCAGTCCAAGTCTGGACACATCTCTTATTTGCATGATGCTCTGAAAAACAAGAGCATCATGGCAAGATCCCCATTGTGAATATCTTCGTTTTAAATTTAAGGACTTTTGGGAAAAGGACTTATGGTTTTGAAAACCGCAAGTCCATAATCTTTCACACATGATGTGTTGAAGTTCCGCATTTCAAATGCGGAAGCTGGACTTTTGACATTTGAAATGCTGAAAGTGTCATGAGAAAAAGGGAGATAAAAATAAAAAGTGGCGTACAAAGTGGCGTACAAACTCAAAAAACAAAAAAGGCTTAGCTAACAAACGTCAGCTAAGCCTTTAATTTTACTGGTGGGCCATCACAGAATCGAACTGTGAACCTACTGATTAAGAGTCAGTTGCTCTGCCAATTGAGCTAATGGCCCGTCTAGCTTTTTTGATTGGGTTGTTTCCTGCAAAAAAGCTGTGGACTTGTAATCGAGATCACATATCTTGTCAATCTCTTTTTACGGTCTGCAAGGAGAGGAAAGAGCCTGCAAGATGAGTATCATTTTGCAGGCCTGAGGGAGCATGAATTAATACATTGAAAGGTATTCTTCAAGTTCCCAATCGGTAACGGCAGTACGATATTTATCCCACTCAGCCCGTTTATGGGTAACATATTTTTCATAGATATGGTCGCCCAGAGTTTCGCGAGCAATCGGATTTGCCTCGAAGGTATCCAGAGCTTCTTCAAGGGAGGCTGGCATACTGTCAATATTGGCAGCATCTTTTTCAGCTGGTGTCATATCGAAGATATTAACATTAACCGACGGCGGCGTCTCAAGGTTATTCTTGATTCCGTCAAGACCACAGTTAAGCATCATGGCAAAAGCGAGATAAGGGTTGCAGGTCGGGTCGGGACAACGAACCTCAACCCGAGTTCCAAGGCCACGGGAGGCCGGAATCCGCATCAGGGCGCTACGGTTACTGGCCGACCAGGCAACATAAACCGGGGCTTCATAACCGGGTACCAAGCGCTTATAAGAGTTAACCAGAGGATTGGTAACCGCCGCAAAAGCCCGGGCATTCTTATTGATACCAGCAATATATTGATATGCGATCTTGCTTAGTTCCAACTCGCCATCAGTATCGTAGAATACATTATTGCCTTCGAGATCAAAAAGTGATTGATTGGTATGCATACCGGAACCATTGATTCCGAAAACCGGTTTCGGCATGAAGGTCGCGTGCAGGCCGTATGATTTGGCAACGGTTTTGACAACCCATTTAAAGGTTACGGTATTATCCGCAGCAGTCACCGCATCAGCATATTTGAAGTTAATCTCGTGCTGACCTTCGGCCACTTCATGATGGGAAGCCTCGACCTCAAAACCCATCTTCTCCAAAGTATCGACAATTTCACGACGACACTCAATGCCATCATCTTCCGCATCAACGCTGAAATAACCGGCATTATCATTGGTAACTGTTGTCGGCCCATATTCATCCATCTCGAAAAGGAAAAATTCGCACTCGGTTCCGACATTCATCGTGTAACCTATCTTTGCAGCGTCCGCCATCACCCGTTTCAGGTTGACCCGAGGACAACCAACAAAAGGGGTACCGTCATGCTTGTGGACGTCACAGATAATCCGGGCCGTTGCAACCCCTTCCTTGTTACGCCAAGGCATGACACAGAAGGTGTCATAGTCCGGAATCAAATACATATCGGACTCCTGAATCCGGGCAAAACCCTCAATCGAAGAACCATCAAACATCATTTGTCCATCAAGAGCCTTTTCCAACTGGCTCACGGGAATTGCGACATTCTTCATCATCCCGAAGATATCAACAAACTGGAGGCGGAAAAAACGGATATTCTCTACTTCTACAATTTTTAAAATTTCTTCTCTGGTCATGTTATTACTCCTTCTAAAAAAAATTGGTTCACGAACAGATACCCACTAAATTGAACACCCGCCCTTAACCATAAATTGACAAATTAAGCAAGTTAAAGCATCGTAATTATCACGATTCAGTAACAACAAATATTGACCTTAAATCGCCTGTCTACCACTCTCGTCAGTCCGGATCCGGATACAACGCTTCAATTCGGTGACAAAAATCTTACCATCACCGATACGACCATCACCATGCTTGGCCGAACGTAAAATCGCTTCTATCGCAACATCGACAAACTCGTCGTTACAAGCGATGTCAAGCCTCACTTTAGGCAATAAATTGGGCATCACTTTCTGTCCCCGATAAAGTCGTTCACTGTCTTGTTGATCTTGGTGTTGACCATGTCCGGTCACCCGGCTGGTCGTAATCCGGGTGACACCGGCCACAACCAACTCTTCCCTCACTTCATCCAGCTTATCAGGCTGGATTATCGCGGTAACAAGTTGCATAACGGTTTCCCCTTAATTCAGATTTATCAGTCCATAGCCATGTTCACCATGCAGGACATGATCCATTCCCGACTTCTCACGCTCTTCCGACAAACGGAAACCCACCGTTTTATCGACTACGAAAATCAGTATACCACTGACCACGGCACTATAAATAATAGTCACGCCCACGGCTTTACATTGAACAACCAACTGCTGGATAACGCTCCAGCTGCCACCGGCCCCGGCTGCCGCTTCCTGCATCCAGCTTTCACGAATAAAGAAGACCAGAGCCAACGCCCCGAAGATCCCGGCAACGCCATGAATACCAAAGGCGTCAAGACTGTCGTCGTAGCCCATCTTTTCTTTGAGAAAGAGGCCAAGGTAGCAAACTAATGATGCGCTCATACCAAGAACAATAGCCCCGGCTGGTTTAACCACCCCGGCCGCCGGGGTAATTACGACAAGACCGGCCAAAATACCGCTGACAATCCCCAAAGTGGTGGCTTTTCCCAAATGAACGGCCTCAATAATAAGCCAAGCGGTAGCTCCGGCAGCTGCCGCCACCTGAGTTACGGTTAGAGCCCTGGCCGTATCCAGACCGCTGGAGACTGCACTGCCAGCGTTAAAACCAAACCAACCAACCCACAAAAGACCGGCCCCCATCAAAGTCATAACCAAATTATTGGGGTGCATCGCTGTACTCGGATAGCCGCGCCGACAACCTAAATAGAAGGCGGCGACCAGACCACTGACCCCGGCTGAGATATGGACAACCGTACCCCCGGCAAAATCAATCGCACCATCGGCTCCAAGATTAAAGATCCAACCATCCGAAGCCCAGACCCAATGACAAAGCGGGTTGTAGATCAAGATGCTCCAGAGCACAATATAGAGACAATAACCGCGAAAAGTCACCCGTTCGGCGAAAGCACCGGCAATCAGTGCCGGTGTAATGATCGCAAATTTCCCTTGAAACATAGCAAAAACATACTCCGGCACACCGCACTCCAGGATCACATCATCAATACCCCGTAAAAGAAAGTAGTCGGGATTCCAACCGCACCAGCCACCCAGCACCCCCTTTCCGAACGACATTGAGTAACCGAGAACCACCCATAACAGTCCGATAATCCCCATCGCCGCAAAACTGTGCATCATGGTTCCCAAAACATTCTTGGTTCGTACCAGCCCGCCGTAAAACATCGCCAGGCCCGGAACCATCAACAAAACCAGAGCCGTGGAGGTCAACATCCAGGCCGTGGTACCGGTGTCAATTGCCACGGTTTCCTCGCCGGCCAGAAGGGTTCCGCTCGACAACAGGATTAAAACCAGCACCCAACAAATTGTCAGCGGATTCCGAAGACGCATTGTAAATCTTGTACCTCTGTTTTCCATAACACTCTCCACGAATTTATTCAGGTTTCGGGAGTATATAGCAGAGGGCGTGCCAGCCCCGAAAAATTTTATAAAAAAGATTTTTTTGTTGATATAGTTGATTTT
>DAOVTG010000209.1 GCA_030633185.1 Deltaproteobacteria bacterium | reverse complement strand
CTACTGCGCTGTTGTGGTTTTTCAGGCACTCGACATACTACATGTATGGTCTCGCGCCTGAAAAACCACAACAGCTTGTATATCGAAATTTTTACTTAGCCATCCCGTGACTTTTTACGAGGGCATCAGTTTTGGGCTCCGGTTTATCCGGGTTATGAAAGAATCAGCTTAATTGCCATGATAATTACGGTCACGGTTACCGCCTTTTTGATCCAGTTGTGACCTTTGAGGACGGTCAGGTGAACCCCGATCTGGCTGCCGAGCATAGTTCCGGTTGCCAGAACCAGGCCTAAGGTCCAGTCAACTTTTCCTTCCCAGGCAAAAATCGCCAGAGAGATAAAAGTATAGGCCAGAATACTTAAAACCTTTACGGCATTGCCTTTAACGAGGTCGAGTCCGGCTAGAGTGGTGGCCGCCAGAATCAGAAAACCGACACCTGCCTGAACAAATCCTCCATAGATTCCGACCAGAAAAAATCCTCCTACCAGAGCCGTGCGGTTGAACGGTTTTGTTTTTTCCCCGGTATTTTTATGCTTTAAGGGATCCCAGAGGGTCCAGAGGGTGACCGTAATCATCAGGCCGGCAAGGATATTTTTAAACATCTCATCGCCGATAGTGATCGCAAACTTTGAACCCAAAAGAGCCCCAAAGACCGCCGGCAACGCGGCCCAGCGGACATACTGCCAGTCAACCACCCCGTGACGCTGGAAACTCCAGGAAGCGGCGATATTCTGGCAGAGAATGCCGACCCGATTGGTGCCGTTGGCAACTATCGGCGGCAGGCCCATGAAAATCAGCAGCGGAATGGTTAAAAAAGAGCCACCTCCGGCGATAACATTCAAGGTGCCAGCCACCAGGCCGACAACGAAAAGCAGGAGATATTGCAGCATAACGGTAAAAGCTCTCTTTTTTAGGTAAATATAAATGCGTGTCTCTTTACTCTTGATATTTTAAGATGTCAACATCTTGTCTATTCCGGGGACACCTTACTTAATTCGCACGCTTGCGTGCGAATTAAGTAAGGTGTCCCCGGAATAGAGATATTAAAACTCTCTTTCAACCCTTGACAAGCATTGATGCCATCAATATCTTGGCAAAGAATAATTTACGCCACTAGGAGGCTGTTCGAGAATAGCAATTTTTTCTCAAATCGAGGCATGCGAAAAAAATTACCGCAGGCATATGCTTAATATTCCGAGGATAATTTTTTTCGCATAACGAAGAGTTGAGGAGAAAGGGCATTCTCGGACAGCCTCCTAGATGCCCGCCTTAGATACATTAACTTAAATTTTTTAAAAAAGAGGAATTTTTCAATGAGTAAAGAAACCCTGAAGTTTGAGACCGAGATCCAGCAGTTGCTGGATCTGATAATTCACTCCCTCTACTCCCATAAAGAGATTTTCTTGCGAGAACTTGTCTCCAATGCCTCCGATGCTTTGGACAAGCTTAAATTCAAGAGTCAGACCGACCAGAGCTTGCTTGGTGATGATTCTGATTTGAAGATTCAGATAGAGACCGACGCCAAAGAGCGTACCATCACTATTATCGACAACGGTATCGGCATGACCCACGATGAGCTTATCGAAAATCTGGGGACGATCGCCAAATCCGGAACCAAGGGTTTTGTCGAGGCCCTTTCAAAAAAGGACAAGAGCGATTCGGCCATGGATCTGATTGGTCAGTTCGGGGTCGGTTTCTACTCCAGCTTTATGGTTGCCGATCGGGTTGTTCTGACGACCAGAGCTCCGCAGGCCGACAGTGCCTATCGTTGGGAATCGAAAGGTGATGGCAGCTACTCGGTCGAAGAGTGCGATGAGACCCGGCGTGGCACCCGAGTGACTCTCTATTTAAAGGAAACGGTTGACGACGACCAGGATTTTACTCAAGAGTGGGTTTTACGTTCAACCGTTAAGAAATATTCTGATTTCGTGACTTATCCGATTTTGATGGACATTGAGCGTCAGGAGACTCCGACCGATGATGAGGGCAAGCCGATTGAGGGAGCTGAAGCGGTCAAGAAAGTGACAGAAGAGACCCTTAATTCGATGAAGCCCCTTTGGAATAAACGTAAAAGTGAAGTTACCGATGAAGAGTACAAAGAGTTTTATAAACACCTCTCTCATGACTGGAATGAGCCGCTCGAGACTATTCATCTTAATGCCGAAGGAATCCTTGAATACAACGTCCTGATGTTTATTCCCGGTCAGGCTCCTTTTGATCTTTTTACGCCGGAAAATAAATCGGGCATGCAGCTTTATGTCCGCAACGTTTTTATCATGGATAACTGTGAAGATCTCCTGCCCTCATACTTGCGTTTTATCAAAGGCGTGGTCGATTCGGCCGACATCTCGCTTAATGTTTCCCGCGAGATATTGCAGCATGACCGGATTGTCGGCAAGATCAAGAAGAACCTGGTCAAAAAGGTTCTAGAACGGCTGGCGAGCATGCTCGATAAAGAGCGTGAGAACTATCTCAAGTTTTGGGAGGCTTTTGGCCAGGTCATCAAGGAGGGTCTCCATAACGATTTTGAAAATCGCAAAGCGATTGCCGATCTTCTCCTATATTCATCGACTAATGGTGATGAGCTTACAACCTTGAAAGATTATCTTGATCGGATGCCGCTTGAACAGAAGGATATCTACTATATCACCGGTGAAGACCGTAAAACCTTAGAGGCCTCCCCGCATCTCGAAATGTTTAAAGATAAAGGTTTCGAGGTTCTTTTGATGGTCGATCCGGTTGACGAGTGGGTCATCCAGGGGCTTTCCGAATATAAAGGCAAAAATCTCAAATCGGTGGCCAAGGGTGATGTTGACCTGCAGAGTGATGAGGAGAAGAAAGAGAATGAAGAGAAAATCAAACAGGTCTCTGAAGAGTTTGCTGAGCTTTTAAACTTTATCAAAACCACTCTTGATGGTAAAGTCGCTGAGGTTCGTATCTCTCAGCGTCTGACCGGCAGCCCGGTCTGTCTGGTGGCTGGCGAACATGACATGAGCGCCAGTATGGAGCGTATCCTTAAAGCCGCTAACCAGCCGGTACCGCCGAGCCAGCGGGTTTTAGAGATCAATCCCGATCACGAACTCCTGACCCGGATGCGTGAACTTCACAAAAATCAGAACGAGAGTGACGATTTGAAAGAGTTTGCCGAACTTCTCTACGATCAGGCCCTGCTCACCGAGGGTTCCAAAGTGATCTCTCCCGAACTCTTCTGCAGCCGTTTGACAAAATTGATGCTGAAAGCGGTAAGTGCGGAGTAAACTTTCGCTCAGGCCGTAAATATTCAAAAAAAACAAAAGGGGTGGAATTTTCCACCCCTTTTGTTTTTTTGTTTAGAGATTCGTGTCACCGACGTCCTGAAACTGTCTTCTTCTTTCTTTTCTTCACTACATTCTTCTCTTTATAAAAATCTGTTCTCGTTGTTTCATGGGTCATCTTGGAGGTGACTTGTTGTATGAAGCTATTGAGAAAGAAAAAATGTCGTCATTGCGGTAGCTTGTACCGTCCCGATTGCCGCAATCACAAAAAACAAAGGTACTGCACCAAACCAGATTGCCGCAAGGCGAGTAAAGCTGAAAGTCAGCAAAAATGGTTGCGGAAAAACCCTGATTGTTTCCGCAATCCAGAGAATGTTTTCAGGGTTCAACTATGGCGCAGAGAACACCCTGGCTACAGCAAAAGAGGACAAAATAAGTCTGGATTATAAGAAACCTCTGATACGTTACAAGATCTCTTAATCGAAAAAGATGAAAAAATACAACATCTTAAAGGTCATTTAGTGACGTCTGCGTTACAAGATCTCTTGTTGGCGCAACCTACTGTTTTAATTGGCTTAATTGCTCATTTAACAGGATGTACGTTACAAGATGACATAGCCTCCAGTGTCGTCTGTATGCTAAAACTGGGAAATGATATCCTTAATTCTTCCAGCTTTAACCAAGGAGGCAGTTATGATCCAAAAACATCTCATCTATCCGGAAAAAGTCCGCCGGGTACCGAAACAATTTAGCTGGCTCGATCACCGCCTGGTTCGTGATCACTATATTGAGCGATGCAGCCACCCAGCTCTGGCTCTTTATCTATTTCTGGTTACCGTTGGCGACCAACAAGGTTTGAGTTATTATTCGGATCGCGCACTCTGTGCCCGTCTCTCGATGGACTCGGTTGTTTTGATGCAAGCTCGCAAGGAGCTCGTACGGGCGAAACTTATCGCCTACCGGAAACCTTTCTGTCAGGTTCTCTCTTTGGAACCGTTAAAAAATGGCTTGATGTAAAACAGTTTCAACAGAGAAAAACTTCCGTGAGACCCAGCAAACTGGATCCTTTCAAACCAACTATTATGCAAATGCTGGAGACCCATCCTTATACAGCCAAGCAGGTTCTTCAGCGAATCCAGGAAGAAAGTTATGACGGTGGCTACACAATCGTCAAAAATTATGTTGCCAAGGTCAGGCCCAAGAGATCACCAGCTTTCTTAAAGTTGTCCTTTGCTCCCGGCGAATGTGCCCAGGTCGATTGGGGCTAATTTGGTTCTATAACCGTTGGTGAAACCCGCCGGCGTTTAAGCTTTTTTGTCATGGTTATGTGCTATAGCCGGATGATGTATCTTGAATTTACGGTTTCTCAGACCAT
>DAOVTG010000069.1 GCA_030633185.1 Deltaproteobacteria bacterium | reverse complement strand
CGCTTATGGTTGATGGAAGCAAGCCAACCCAGCATCGACCAGCCCCAAAACTTGGTCAGCACACTGTTGAGATACTTAGTGATTTGGGTTACGATCAGAATTCGATTTTGACATTGCGTGAGCGTGGTGTAATTTGATTTAGACAAAAACAGAAAGTTGGACAACTGTGAACTTTGCTTCGCTCACTTCGACGCCATCAAGCTTTGACCCCATTAAAGAGGGCGTAGCAAGCTAATAAACTACCCTCTGTAACTTATTATTTATTTTTTAACAGGTATAATTTATGTGTAAAGATGTTGTTATAGTCAGTGCTTTGCGGACTGCAATTGGTAATTTCCAGGGTGGTCTTTCTTCATTTACGGCCACCGAACTTGGTGGTTTGGCAATCAGCGGGTCGATCGAGCGGGCGGGCATCGACAAAACTCAAGTCGACGAAGTTCTAATGGGCAATGTCGTGCCCATCGGACTGGGGCAGAATCCCGGCCGTCAGGCCATGATCAAGGCTGGTTTGCCGATGGCCGCCGGTGCTATAACCGTTAACAAGGTTTGTGGCTCCGGACTTAAAACGGTGATGTTGGCGGAGCAGGCGATAAAATCCGGTGATGCTGAAATTATCGTCGCTGGCGGCATGGAAAGCATGAGTAATATTCCTTACTACATGCCCGGCGCCCGAGGTGGCATGCGGATGGGTAATAGTCCGTTGGTTGACGGTATGGTGCACGATGGCCTCTGGGATGTGGTCAACGATTACCATATGGGCTATACGGCTGAGTTGGTCAGCAAAAAATTCTCTATTTCTCGCGAAGACATGGACAGCTTTTCGGTTGGTTCCAATTTGAAAGCTCTGACTGCGATTGAAAATGGTTCTTTCGAAGATGAAATTATGCCGGTAACTATAACTCCACGGCGGGGTGATCCTTATGATTTCAAAGTTGATGAGGGGCCACGTTCGGCTACCATGGAAGCCTTGGCGAAATTGCGTCCGGCTTTTGATAAGAAAGGCATTGTGACTGCCGGTAACGCCTCAAAAATCAGTGATGGTGCCAGTTGTCTATTGGTGATGTCGGCGGCTAAAGCAGCTGAACTGAAACTTGAGCCTCTGGCTCGGATTGTGGCTCAGGGGTCGGCCGGGATGGAACTTGAGGATGTCTTAGTATCGCCTATAAAATCAATCCCGAAAGTTTTAGGGAAAGCCGGATTGAAGATAAATGATATTGATCTGCATGAGCTCAATGAAGCTTTTGCGACTTCCTGTGTGGCGGTTATCAGAGAACTTGGAATAGATCCTGAGTTGGTGAATGTGAACGGCGGAGCCATAGCTCTCGGTCATCCGATCGGTTGTTCCGGAGCCCGGGTGTTGACAACTTTGATTTATGCCCTGCGCCGTCAGCAAAAACGGTACGGTATGGCCACGCTCTGCTTAGGCGGTGGTGAGGCGGTTTCAATGGTTATCGAGAACTTGAATTAGATCAAGAGAGAAACAATTATTTCAGTCTTTATATAAGGAGAGAAACATGCGTGAAGTAGCTATTGTCAGTGCAACCCGAACCGCGATCGGAACCTATGGCGGAAGCTTGAAGGATATTCCGGTGGTTGATCTGGGGGCCACGGTCATTCGTAATGTCGTGGAAAGAGTTGGTTGTCGGCCGGTGGCGACGGCTGAAGTCGCGGCTGCAGGCCCCGAAGCTCTTAAGGATAAAGGGTGTCCGGTTGAAGAGAAATACAGCTCCTGGGACAGCTCTCTGGCTGAACTCCGGATTGATGAAGTTATTATGGGAAATGTGGTCGGTGCTGCCCAGGGTCAGAATGTAACCCGGCAGGCGATGATTCGTGCCGGTATGCCGCGCCAGGCTGGCGGTTACACGATTAATAAAGTTTGCGCATCAGGTTTGAAAGCGGTGGCCTTGGCGGCTCAATCAATTGCTCTTGGCGAAGCTGAGGTGGTGGTGGCCGGGGGCATGGAGAATATGAGCCAGATCCCCTATGCGATGCCGGCAGCGCGTTGGGGTGCCCGGATGGGTAATGTTGATATGGTTGATCTAATGGTTCATGATGGGCTCTGGGAGATCTTTTATGGTTATCATATGGGCTTGACGGCTGAAAATATTGCCGATCTTTATGGTATCTCCCGTCTGGAACAGGATGAACTTGGAGCTTTGAGTCATCAGCGCGCCCGTAAGGCGATTGTTGATGGCATATTTGCCAAGGAAATTGTTCCGGTCATGATTCCGCAGCGTAAAAAAGATCCGATCGCTTTTGACACTGACGAACGGCCTATGGATACGACGGTCGAAAAGATGGGTAAATTACGCCCGGCTTTTAAAAAAGATGGAACCGTGACGGCCGGTAACGCCTCTGGTATCAACGATGCCGCTGCGGCTTTGCTCCTGATGACCCCGGAAAAAGCGGCCGCGATGGGGCTTAAAGTAAAAGCTGTTATCAAAGGTTTTCAAGCGGGTGGTCTTGATCCGGCCTATATGGGTTTAGGGCCGATTCCATCCATTAAACGACTTCTTTCACGTCTTGATATAGGGCTTGACGCGATCGACTATTTTGAATTAAATGAAGCGTTTGCCTCACAGGCTATCGGTTGTGTGCGAGAACTTAAACTTGATATGGAACGTACCAATATTTACGGCAGCGGAATCTCTTTAGGACATCCGATTGGCTGCTCCGGAGCTCGGATTCTAGTGACTTTACTGAATGTATTGGAGCAAAATGATGCCGAACGCGGCCTCGCCTCTCTCTGTATCGGTGGTGGTCAGGGTGCGGCGATGGTAGTTGAGAGAAGATAGAGATGAAAAGTGTGAAGTGAGAAGTGTGAAGTGAGAAGTTGGCGGCGAAGCCGTTTTCACCCTTCACCCTTCACCCTTCACATTTCACCCTTATACATTACAGTATCAAACTTTAAGGAGAAGATATAATGGAGATCAAGAAATTTGGCGTGGTTGGTGCTGGTCAGATGGGTAACGGGATTGCTCAGGTTGCGGCCCAGGCTGGTATACAGGTGATAATGCATGATATTGCCGAGAAGTTTGTTGAACACGGCATGTCGGTGATCAAGAAAAATCTTCAGCGCTCGGTTGACAAAGGCCGGATGAACCAAGCCGATATGGATACGGTTCTTAGTCGCATTACGACGACGACCGAACTTAAAGCGATGAAGGATGTTGATATCGTTGTCGAAGCGGCAACCGAGAATGAGAAGATCAAACTCGATATCTTTGCCCAACTTGATGAGATCTGCCCCAAAGAGGCGATTCTGGCCTCCAATACTTCATCTATTTCGATCACTAAGATTGCAGCTGCTACTAAACGGCCGGAAAAGATGATTGGTATGCATTTCATGAATCCGGTGCCGGTGATGAAACTGATCGAAGTGATCAAGGGGCTGGCGACCAGTGATGAAACTTATGATATAGTTGTCGAACTCTCGAAAAAACTTGGTAAAATTCCTTGTCAAGCCAACGACTTTCCCGGCTTTATTGCTAACCGCATTCTCTTGCCGATGATTAACGAAGCCGTCTATTGTCTCTTTGAAGGGGTCGGTAAGCCAGAAGATATCGACAACGTCATGAAGCTCGGCATGAACCATCCGATGGGGCCGTTGGCCTTGGCTGATCTGATCGGGCTCGACACCTGTCTGGCGATTATGGGGGTTCTGCATGAGGGTCTAGGTGATTCTAAATATCGTCCCTGTCCTTTGTTGAAAAAATATGTCGATGCCGGTTTTCTGGGACGTAAAAGTGGTCGCGGATTCTACGACTATAGCAAATAAAGGATAACAATTATGGAATTTGCCTATACCGATGAAGAGCGGATGATGTTGCAAATGGCTCGTGATTTCGCCGAAAAAGAGGTGAAACCGCTTGCTAAAGAGGTTGATAAAGAGCACAAATATCCAGCTGCTACTGTCAAAAAGATGGGTGAGCTCGGTTTGATGGGGGTTAGTGTTCCGGTTGAATATGAAGGTTCCGGGATGAGCAATATCTGTTATGCCATTGCTATCGAGGAGATCTCACGCCACTGTGCTGCAACCGGGGTGATTATGTCGGTGAATAATTCTTTGGCTTGCGATCCGGTAAAGATTTTCGGTACCGAAGAACAGAAGCAGAAGTATTTGGCCGATATGGCCAGTGGCCGGAAACTGGGTTGTCTGGGATTGACTGAATCCAATGCCGGATCCGATGCCGCCAACCTTTCGACGACTGCCGTCTTGAATGGTGATGAGTGGATTATTAATGGCCGCAAGATCTTTATTACTAATGGCAATGAGGCTGACTACAGTGTGGTTATTGCTATAACTGATAAAGCCCAGGGCCATCGCGGCTTAAGTGCTTTTATTGTCGATCTCGATAATCCCGGTTTCAGTGTTGGCACCGTGGAAGATAAGCTTGGTATTCGGGGCAGTTCAACGGCGGAGCTGGTTTTTGAGGATTGCCGAATTCCCAAAGAAAATCTCCTCGGTGAGGTTGGCAAGGGTTTCAAAATAGCCCTGACGACACTTGACGGCGGCCGCATCGGGATTGCTTCACAGGCTTTGGGTATCGCCCGGGCCGCGATTGAAGATGCTGCGGCTTACGCCAAAGAGAGGGTTCAGTTCGGCAAGCCGATTGCCAAATTACAGGCGATTCAGTGGATGTTGGCGGATCTCTCGACCCACTACGAAGCCGCCAGGCTGCTTACTCACCGGGCCGCTTATCTTAAAGATCAGGGCCAACCTTTTGGTAAAGAAGCGGCCATGGCAAAATTGATGGCCGCCGAAACCGCCATGAAAGCCGCTACCCAGGGAATTCAGATTCTCGGTGGCTATGGTTATACCACGGATTATCCGATGGAACGCTATTTTCGCGATGCCAAGATTACCGAAATCTACGAAGGTACCAGTGAAATCATGCGCTTGGTTATTGCAACTAACATTTTAAAGTAATCTTAAAATAGGAGGGAAGTGTTGTGAAGATTGTAGCCTGTATCAAACAGACCTTTGACACCGAAGCCAAAATTGTTGTCGGTGGTGATGGTCAGATCTCTGATGAAGGGGTCAACATGATCGTTAATCCTTACGACGAGTATGCCGTCGAAGAGGCGATTCGAACCAAAGAGAAAGATGGTGGTGAGGTCGTGGTCGTGACCGTCGGTGGTGATAAGGCTCAGGAAGCCTTGCGTTACTGTCTGGCCATGGGTGCCGATCGCGCATTTTTGATTAATGACCCGGCTTTGGTTGGTGCTGACAGCCGCGCCGTCTCCGTGGCTTTGGCAAAATTACTGAGTGACAAAGAAGCTGGTTTTGATGTTATCTTTACCGGTAAAGAGGCGGTAGATGATGGTGCGGCTCAGGTTCCTTCACAGCTTGCGGCAAGATTGGATCTGGCTCAGGCCAATGTTGTAACCGATTGCGAAATAAGTGATGGTAAGGCCACTGCTACCCGTGAAATTGATGGCGGAAGTGAAACCTTGGAGCTTACCCTGCCGGCTCTGATCAGCGCTCAGAAAGGTCTCAATGAGGTTCGTTACCCCTCATTGCCGGGGATTATGAAAGCCAAACGCAAACCGCTGGAAGTTCTTTCGCTTGCCGATTTGGGTTTAAGTGCCGACGATGTTGCCTCGAAGGTTGAGCTTGTTGTCGCCGAGTTGCCGCCGGCCCGTAAGGCGGGACAGAGGTTGACCGGCGAGGTCGATGAAGTGGTTGCCAAATTGGTTCAGTTATTACAAGAAGAAGCTAAGGTAATTTAAGGGGAGATTTAAAAATGAGTATTGTAGTATGTGTTGAACAACGCGATCAAAATTTGCGTAAAATTACCTTTGAAGCTTTGAGTGAGGGTAAACGTTTGGCGGTTGCTTCCGGTAAAACTTTGAAGGCCTTGCTCATCGGCAGCGGAGTTGCCCATTTGGCTGATGAATTAAAAAAATATGGCGTCGATGAGATTGCCGTAGTTGACAATGAAGCTTTGGCCGTTTATACGGTTGAATCTTATGCCGCCGTCCTGGCTGCTTATATTGTCCATGAGACCCCGGCCCTGGTTCTGCTTGGTCATAGTGCTATCGGTAAAGAGTTGGCACCCAGAGCTGCGGCAAAAGCTGATTGCGGTCTGGTTAGTGACTGTATTGAAGTAAGTTCAGCCGATGGTGACTATCTTTTTAAACATCCGATTTATGCCGGTAAAGCGATTGGTAGTTTCAAGGTTGCCGGGCCGACTCGTATGGCGACCCTGCGTCCCAATGTTTTTCCCATTGAGGAAAGTGAAGGAGCTGCTGGTGCTGTGGTTGATTTTGCGCCGGAAATCCCGGCTGCTAAAGTGACGGTTACCGGGTCGGAAATGTCGTCCGGTGATCGTCCGGAATTGACTGAAGCGGATATTATCTGTTCCGGTGGTCGTGGACTTGGCGGTTCTGAAGGTTTTAAACTGATCGAAGATCTGGCTGATGCTCTCGGGGCTGCAGTTGGTTCATCCCGTGCGGCGGTTGATGCCGGTTGGCGTGAGCATGCCGCCCAGGTTGGTCAGACCGGAAAAGTGGTCAGTCCCAATCTCTACGTTGCTGCCGGTATCTCCGGTGCGATTCAGCATCTGGCCGGAATGGGTTCTTCCAAGTTTATTGTTGGTATCAATAAAGACGAAGAAGCCAATATTTTCAATGTTGCCGATTATGGTATCGAAGGTGATCTTAATAAGGTAATTCCGGCTTTGATCGAAAAGCTCAAAGAGGTGCAATAAGGTTAAGTTAAAGAGGGTAGTTTGTTATTTTGCTTCGCCCTCTTGAATGGGGTCAAAGCATTGCATAAATGCTTCGCATTGACGCAAAGCATTGACCCCAACCGAGACAGGGTGGAAGCTTTTACTTCGTCTTCTGACTGTCTCGATGCGGGGACATGTCTCCAGGCAGGGCTTTAGCCCGAGCCGGGCTGAGCCGTGTCCCCTTGCGAAGCAGGGCGAAGCAAAGTTCGCGGCGTTCTCTACTTCACGTTAAAGTCAACATAAACATAAAAAGCCCCCGAATCAATTTTTTAGTTGATTCGGGGGCTTTTGTCTCTTTATCGGCTTTTCTTTAGACTCTTTTTGCCAGCTCACGTAAACTGCTTTTAGTTGACAATAAATGTGATTTGGTGTACGCAATCACCCGTCTTTATAAAAAGACGTTCTATACTTTTTAAAAGTTTTAAAAGAGATGGTTTGGTGGATATCAAATGGATTTTTTTCTTAACGATGACGAATTGATGATTCAGGAAGTAGTTCGGGATTTTGCTCAAAGTGAGCTTAAACCCAACGCTGCTATTTTGGATAAAGAACACCGGATGGATCTTGCCAACCTCAAGAAAATGGCGGGCTTAGGGTTTATGGGGATGAATATCCCGGAAAATTATGGCGGGGCTGAAGTCGGGGTTTTGCCTTACAGTCTAGGTATGATTGAGGTTGCCAGAGCTTGTGCGGCGACCGCTGTGACCATGTCGGTGACCAATATGGTGGCCGAAGTTATTTGTGCATTTGGTAATGAAGAACAGAAACTAAAATATGTCCCCCGTATCTGCAGCGGTGAATATTCGGCTGGCGCTTTCGGCCTGACCGAATCGATGGCCGGTTCCGACCCCGGCGGCATGCGGGCCACGGCCGTAAAAGAGGGTGATCATTATCGTCTTAACGGCAGCAAGATTTTTATTACGAGTGCCGAATATGCCGGTGTTTTTGTGGTCTGGATGGTGACCGATAAAGATGCGTCTCGCAGTCAGCGGATCAGTGCTTTTCTGGTTGAGAAAGGAACTCCGGGTTTTAGCGTCAGTAAAGCTGAAGAGAAGATGGGGCAGTGTGGTTCCTGTACTAACGAGATAGTTTTTGATGATTGTTTGATTCCGGTCGAAAACCTTCTCGGCGAAGAGGGCTTTGGCCTTAAAATCGCATTTATGGCTCTTGATGGCGGTCGCATCGGGATTGCTTCATTAGCCTTGGGGATTGGCCTTGAAGCGATTGATTATGCTGCTGAATATGCCAAGGAGAGGGAGCAGTTTGGTCGTCCGATTGCCACTTTCCAGGGTCTGCAATGGCGTTTTGCAGATACCTACACTGAACTTGAAGCGGCTCGTCTTCTGACTATGCAGGCAGCTTTCTTAAAGCAGCAGAAAAAGACTTTTACGACGGCTGCTTCAATGGCTAAACTCTATGCCTCCGAAGCTGCCAATCGGGCCTGCTATCAGGCGGTTCAGGTGCTTGGTGGTAATGGTTATACGGCGGAATATCCGGTCGAAAGACTCTATCGCGACGTCCGGGTTACAACCATCTACGAAGGTACTTCGGAGATTCAACGTTTGGTCATCGCCCAACAGATACTGGGACGCTTGTAGCTTTCATAGGGAGAGAATTAATGTTTACCAAAACAACCGTAGAGAGGGTTGCTGAGCGCCATCAGGAGTGGGAAAAACTGTTGGCAAAAAGTTTAGCAAAAGCGCCTGAGCGCCTTGAGCGTTTCTCCACGATCTCTGACGAAGAGATCAAAAATATCTATACTCCGGAAGATATCAGTGAACTTGACTATGAAAACGATCTTGGTTTTCCCGGTCAGTTTCCTTATACCCGGGGGGTGCAGACCAGTATGCACAGGGGTCGTCTCTGGACGATGCGCCAATTTGCCGGAATGGGCGGAGCTGAAGAG
Source organism: Deltaproteobacteria bacterium (assembly GCA_030633185.1). Taxonomy (GTDB): domain Bacteria; phylum Desulfobacterota; class Anaeroferrophillalia; order Anaeroferrophillales; family Tharpellaceae; genus Tharpella. The sequence goes on along the minus strand of DAOVTG010000069.1, from coordinate 2,157 downwards.
ACCAATGCCCGTTTTCACTATCTTATGGATCATGGTGAGACGGGTTTGAGTACGGCTTTTGATATGCCGACCTTGATGGGTTATGATTCCGACAGCCCGATGTCTTTGGGCGAAGTCGGAAAGTGCGGAGTTGCGATTGATACCATAGATGACATGGAGATCCTTTTTGAGGGCATCCCCATGGATAAGGTTACGACATCGATGACCATTAATCCCCCGGCCGCAATTTTGCTGGCGATGTATGTCGCAACGGCGGAAAATAAAGGGGTAAGTCGTGATAAGATCGGCGGAACCATCCAGAATGATGTGCTTAAGGAGTTCATCGCCCAGAAAACCTTTATGCTGCCGCCTGATCCATCAATGCGGATCATTGTTGATACGGTTGAGTTTTGCACCAAAGAGGTACCTCGCTGGAATACGATCAGTATCAGTGGCTACCATATCCGCGAAGCCGGATCGACGGCGGTGCAGGAACTTGCTTTTACGCTTGCCGACGGCCTCGGTTATGTTCAGGCCTGTATTGATCGTGGTCTGGATGTTGATTCTTTTGCTCCGCGTCTTTCCTTCTTTTTTAATGCACATGCCGATTTCTTTGAGGAAATTGCCAAATATCGGGCTGCCCGCCGGATGTGGGCGCGTTTCATGCGTGATCGTTTCGGGGCCAAGGATCCCAAATCTTGGCTTTTGCGTTTTCATACCCAGACGGCCGGTTGTTCTCTGACGGCCCAACAACCGTACAATAACGTGATTAGAACCTCCTTTCAGGCCCTTTCAGCGGTTCTTGGCGGAACCCAGTCTCTGCATACCAACTCCCTTGACGAGACTTTATCTCTGCCGACCGAACACGCCGTGACCATCGCTTTGCGGACCCAGCAGATTGTTGGTGAGGAGATCGGCGTTACCAATACTATCGACCCTCTGGCCGGTTCCTATTTTGTTGAGTCTCTGACTAATGAGATGGAGAAAAAAGCTCTTGACTATATTCAGAAGATCGATGATATGGGCGGCATTCTCAAAGCCATTGATGTAGGTTTTCCGCAAAAAGAGATTGCTGATGCCGCTTATAACTATCAGCATCAAGTGGATGAAGGTGAAAAGATTATTGTCGGGGTCAACAAATATCAGATGGATGAGGCTTTAAAAGTTGATCTGTTGACTATCGATCCGGTGGTCGAGCGGCGCCAGAATCAGCGTCTTGCCAAGGTCAAGGAGAGTCGTGATGCGGCTCAGGTTGAGGCCTGTCTTAACGCAATTGAGAAGGCATCTCGAGGCACCGATAATCTGATGCCGTATCTTATTGATGCGGTAAAAGCCCACGTCAGTGTGCAGGAGATTTGTGACTGTTGGCGTAAGGTTTATGGTCGTTACACCGATCCCGGAATGTTCTAAAATTATAGTTATGAGGATTTGATCAATGAGTGATAAAAAAATTAAAGTGTTGGTTGCCAAGCCGGGTCTTGATGGTCATGATCGTGGGGCTAAAATTATAGCTAGAGGGCTGCGGGATGCCGGTTTTGAGGTAGTTTATACAGGATTGCATCAGACTCCGGAAGAGATCGTTGCCACCGCGATTCAGGAAGATGTTGATGTAATCGGGGTCAGCAGTTTGGCTGGTGCTCATATGTATCTGTTTCCTCGGATTATCGAACTCCTGCTTGAAAAGGGGGCTGATGACATCCCGGTGTTCGGTGGCGGGATTATTCCTGAAGACGATATACCGGTATTGCAGAGAGCCGGGGTTAAGGCGATCTTTACGCCCGGCAGCCCGGTAGCTGAGACTATTAATTGGATTCGTGAAAATGTAGCTTAATAATAGTATCGTTAAAAATTAAAGAAGTCTTTCGCATTTCCTGCCTTTTTGGTGTATTATTTTTTAAGTTTAAACCGTAAAACAATTATTGCCACAAATTGCGATTTGTGTTTAAGATGGTGTTACGCATATTGACGATGAAGCTTTCGTTTAGTATTTGATTGGAAAGTTGAGATTGGAAGAGGCAACCTTTCTGTCAAGGATAAAGATTTGATGGCGTCGTAAAAAGTCCGATCTACTGCGCTGTTGTGGTTTTTCAGGCACTCGACATACTACATGTATGGTCTCGCGCCTGAAAAACCACAACATCTTGTATATCGAAATTTTTACTTAGCCATCCCGTGACT
>DAOVTG010000105.1 GCA_030633185.1 Deltaproteobacteria bacterium | reverse complement strand
TGATCTTTTCCAACAATATGGAGTATGACGATTGTGATCCGGAGCCGGTTCAAGGGGCATTTTACGCCAGCAGCTCTTATCATGATCCGGTTTTCAACTATTTTCGAGAGGAAGAGATACTTAACCTGACCGCACTCTTGAAGCCTTTGACCGATCCGATTGAGCTTGAGGCACTTGTTGGGAAAAAATATTTATGGATGACAAAAACAAAGAGCGTAAACTGACGGTTCGGGATGAGGTGACTGATTTCTTGCTTTATACCGCTCCCGGTGGGGCTGTGAAGGTCGAATGTTTTCTGCATGAGGAGACGATTTGGTTGTCGCAGAAACGGATTGCCGAGTTGTTCGGGGTGCAGCGGCCAGCAATAACCAAACATCTGAAAAATATTTTTGAATCCGGCGAACTGGAAGAGAATGTGGTTAGTTCCATTTTGGAACATACCACTGAAAGGTTACGGCTCCATCTCACGCAAACAGGCTGAGGAAAAAGCATTCACAGGGTATGGCAAATTCAATAAAACTCAGCTCATTGAATCTGATTTCGACAAACTGATTAAGCAACTACCGCCATCTGCCAATAAGAATGGGGCTGGGTGTTGAGAATTGTTAATTCTAGTTTTTTGTAGTTTATCCCCCTGCTTTTTTAACTTTCCAACCTTTAGCCTGCAATAAACCCAGCAACAGATCACGATGGTCACCCTGAATTTCAATGACGCCGTTTTTGATCGTCCCTCCTGTTCCACATTTCTGTTTCAGAGTTTTTGCCAGTGCCTTTAATTCTTCTCCTGCCAAAGGGGTGCCGGTGATCAGAGTCACCCCCTTGCCCTTGCGCCCTTTGGATTCTCTCTGAATACGAACAATACCATCCCCTTTAGCGCTATTCGATGATTTATTGTTGCACTGACACTTTCGGAGCGGTTGACCACATTTGGGGCAGGTCGATCCCATCTCATCAGAATAAACGAGTCGACTATTTGACTTTGACATGATTTTATCGGTATATTAAGGGGTTTGGGCTTAAGCTTAATACATATGTAATTGGCATAATTGGGGCCATGGTAAAATTAAATTGAGAAGGTTGGCAACATAATTCTATTTTTTCAAGATACTTTTGCTGAAAAAACTTTTCAAGGCTTGGTAATATTGCTTATAATTATCCAGTGTGTTATGTCCAGCTGTGGGAATAATCACAACTTTGCAAGGCTTCTCTGCAAACGCCTCAAGTAATATCTCACTCTGTTTGCGCGGTATAATTTCATCATTTTCAGCGATTATCATAAGCACCTGAGCTTTGATTTCAGATGTCTTGGCGGCGGAGTCATATCTATCTTTTAGGAGCAACGAGATCGGAAGAAAGGGGAGGTGGGTTTTGGCAACTCCGGCCAGAGAGGCAAAGGGGGTGACCAGCACCAACTTTTTGATCGGGCGCAGAGAGGCGAGGTGGACGGCAACGCCGGAGCCCAAACTTCGGCCCATGACTGAGATGTTTCGGTGCTTTTCGGCTAAAACGTCAAAGATGGTGACGGCATCGTCACAAAGGGCGGTTTCCGTGGGTTTTCCCGTGCTCCCGCCGTAGCCTCGATAGTTAACCATATAGATCGCATAAGTTGGCAACAACTGGGTGAAACCTGAAATATTTCCCGCAACATCCTCGGCATTGCCGCCAAAATAGATGATTGCCGGTTCACAATCTTGGTGCAACGCCCAGATCTTCAGCTTTGCCCCGGTAACCGGCAGAAGAAAATTTTCGGCCATACTGTTTCGTGATGGCGGTGTGGGGAAATAGATCTGGTGTCGCTGGGTCGCATACATGATAATGCAAAAAGTTGCATAGAGCATGAATGAAATAGTGAAAATGATAATGACGCTCTTCATTTAAAACCCTCTTTGTCGGTATACTCTTACTTAGCCATCCAAATACTTTTTACGAGTTCATCAAACATGCCCATTTGTCAGTCTCTAAATATTTAGCCAAACTCATAAAAGATGAAATTGCCAATCAATGGCCTGAAGGATATTTTGACCTTTTTGGCTCCTGGGAAGGAGATCCCCTTGAACGTCCTGAGCAGGGTCTCTATGAGAGAAGATTTGACAACCCAAGGTAAATTAATTGGCCCCAATGATTTACTGATTGCGGCCATTGCCCGAGCTTATGATGCGACGTTGGTAACCCATAATACCAAAGAGTTTTGTCGAATTCCCGCTATCAGGTTGGAAGATTGGGAAGCGTAAATCAGACCACGTTTTTTTTATTTTTAGTTTTTGTGCGCTTGTAAATTGATGCGACATGCATTATGACTACAATCACAACACAATTATTAGTCACCATTTTAAAGGGGTTTTATTATGCCATCTCTCCAGGTTCGTGAATTACCAGAAAATATTTACCGTTTACTACAGGAGAAGGCCACAAAAGATCATCGCAGCCTGGCTCAAGAAGCTGTTGTCATCTTGGCTAGAGGTCTGAAAGCACCACTTTCTCAAAAGAATAGGCGTAAGGAATTGTTACAAACGATTTCCCTTAACCCAGCTATCGATCAATCTATATTTGAGATTAATCCGGTTGAATTACTCAGGGAGGATCGTGAAAGATGATAGCTGTCTTAGATACCAGTGCGGCAATCGAAATTGTTCTACAGCGTAATTTTGCGAAAAAACTAGCCAAATACGTTACTGATGCAGACTGGGTTATCACCCCAAATCTTTTCATTTCCGAGATTACCAATACAATTTGGAAATATCAGAGATTTGCCAACCTCCCCTATAGCGCCTGTGAAAAAGCACTTGAACAGGCCTTGGCGCTACCTGATGATTTTATTGATGAGCTGGATCTCTACCGTGAGGCGTTTAAACTGAGCTGCTCATTGAACCATCCAGTCTACGATATACTTTATCTGTTAATCGCCAGAAGAAATAACGGTTTACTTTTAACCCTCGATAAAAAACTCAGCAAAATAGCCATTAAATGTTCTGTTGAAACCGGTGAATTATAGATAGATCACCAGCAAAACACCCTTCTCTAACATCCTCCTAGATCTCTCGCAACTCCACGATAAAGCCATCTTTCCGAGAAAATGAAGGTCGGTAGACGCTGAGATCAATATGGGTTGTGTTGCCTCCTCGCTTGATCTCCCAAGGATGTCCCCTGCCCGATCTCTTTACATGTTTTCCATCAATCCAATCAGCAAACTCCTGTTGACTCTCTCTTCTTTGTCCCGCAATATAAGCTATTTTACAGTATTCAAAATACTTTGTTGCCGTCATTGATTCGATAATACTGTTTTCACTTCTTATGAAAAATCCGTCTTCAACCAGAGCGATAAATTTTCTGGTTTTCACTTTGCCAAGTTCTCGATCAAGCCGGTAGATGTCAGGAAGGGAATCCTGAATAAGACTATTAGAGACCGCGCAATATCTGTAATTTAATGGATATTCCAGTTGGATTTGCTTGTTAGCTTTAATCCAATTCTTTTCCACCACCTTCAACCACTTGTAAACATCCATAATGATAGCTGTCCACTCTTTTTGCAAAGGTTCACTCTCTTCATTTAAAACCCTCCTTGGCGGCCTGCAGGTCAAGGTGCAGAGTGATCAGGTTTTCGATCTCAAGATTGATTTTGTTATCTGTTTTTCTTAAGTCGATGGTTTTTATAAATCTTTGACATTGGTGGCAGACGTTTACGCGATACTTCTCCTGGTCTTTATTGTCAATCGTAAAATATGAAAGTTGGTCTTGATCTTCATTCTCACAGAACGGGCATTGCAGGCGTTTGTAGGGCCATTCAAAATCGCATTGCAGGCAAAAGAGGGAGCGTTTGCCCTCATTGTCCCGGAGCAGGCTGAGATCGGCCGGTCTTGAGCAGACTGGACAAATTCCTTGAGACCAGTGGCTGTTTTCGATAATATTTTGCTGCTCTTGCGCCAGTCGGGTGAAGAACGGTTTGAGGCTTTCATGGAGAAAGAAGGGAACCAGGTCAAAGAACTCATCCGGGTTTTTTGGGGTTACAGGTTCATTATTAGCGTCGGAACTTTTTTGGGTTTGGGAGAAGAGTTCGCGTACCAATTCGGCATATGCATCCTCTTTTGCCGAAACTATGTCGCGGAGTTCCTTTGCCATATTCGGGTGGTTTTTTTCAGTGACCGAAAGAAGATCGAGAAAATAACTTTTGGGCAACTTGTCGGCAAAATGATCGTTTTTCAGGTTAACCAGAGGTTGACCCTCTTTTAACTTTTGGGTTGCCTCGGTCTGGTTGAGGTTGAAAATGTCTTTTTTCAGAGTCTCTTCGTTCTCTTTTCGTAACTTGTCGACTCCCTGCATAAGTTCGATAAATTCTTGATAGTGCGGAAACTCTTTTCGATAGTGTTCAAATATCTTAGCCGTGTCAGTCTCCATGATAATTTAACCTCTTTCCCGGTTACTTGAAAAAAGGAGGGCCCGTTTTTTGAGTCCATCCTGCCAACTTGTCAGCGAGACCGGAAGCCTCGGATTTTGAGGCAGGCCGGAATAACTTGCCGGTGGTTCGGGCAGGATGTAGAGCATGTGGGTGCCGCCGACAAATTTGTCACCGTAGAGATGGCTTTTGCCTTTTAAAGCGGCCATGCGAGCTTTGATGATTGCCTGAATCTTATCTTCGTCGCCAAATTGCAGGGCGCCGGTGGGACAGGTTTTGACGCAGGCCGGTTCAAGATTGTTTTCGAGACGCGAGAAACACATGTCACACCGGGTCGTTTTTTTAGTTTTGGCGTCATACTGAGGGACATCGAAAGGACAGGCTGTAACACACTCTTGACAGCCGATACATTTTTTCTGATCTACAGCGACAGTGCTATATTTGGTGTGGGTCAGAGCCCCACTGGGGCAAACTCTGACGCAAGCGGCGTCAGTGCAGTGCATGCAGGAATCTTTGCGGAAAAGCCATTTAACGCCGTCAGCCCCGGCATCGACCTCATTAAAATGCATCAGGAGCCAGGTGTTAGGGTTAAGACTTGGCGGGTTTTGATAGCTGCCCCGGTTTTCGGTCTGGTCAGCCGGTAGATCATTCCACTGTTTGCAGGCCAGTTGACATCCCCGGCAGCCGGTGCATTTAGTGGCATCATAGAGTTTTATTTTTTTAGACATGGCTTATACCCCCTTCTTTTGGACGTTGACCATGAAGGCTTTACTTTCCGGGATCATGGTGTTGGCGTCACCGATAAATGGGGTCAGCAGGTTGGCGGAGTCACCAAATGTGAAAACTTCCGGTTTCTTGTCGCCATGAACATACTCGCGCATCTTGGTCGTGACCCAGCCGAAATGCCAGGGGAGACCAACCTGATGGACGGTGTTGCCATCAATTGTAAAGGGCCGCCAACGTTTAGTGACGATGGCAACGGCTTCAACCTGGCCGCGAATCGAGCTGGCGATAACGATTTCACCGGATTTGATCCCTTTTAAACCGGCCAATTCGGGACTCATCTCAATAAAGAGTCCCGGCTGCATTTCAGCTAACCAAGGGCACCAGCGGGTCATAATTCCGGTTTGCCAATGTTCGCTGACCCGATAAGTGGTGCAGACGAAGGGAAAGCGCGGGTCGCTGGTGGCTCGCGCATCGACATTGGTGCCGCTGCCTTCCTTGTCCCAGCGTTTAATCACTGGATTGTTCATCTGCTTGGAGAGCAGATTTATTTCAACCGGACTTTCAAGCGGTTCGTAATGTTCGGGGAAAGGGCCTTCCGCTCGTCCGGGCCCGAAAATGCTGCCGACGCCGTGCGGTTTCATAATAAACGGTTTACGTCCGCCGCCCGGAGGCGAGACGCCATCGGGGACGTCGCCGACCCATTTTGATCCGTTCCACACAATAACCGGATCTTTTTTATCCCAAGGTTGACCGGTATCGGGATCGACCGAGGCACCGTTATAGATAATTCTGCGGTTGACCGGCCAGCACCAGGCCCAGTCGGAATGGAGGCCGACGCCGGATTTGTCTTTTTTATTGCGGCGGGCCGCCATATTGCCTTTTTCGGTGTAAGAGTTACAATAGAGCCAGTTACCGGAAGAGGTTGAACCGTCATCCTGGAGATAGGCGAAACTAGGCACCAGACTCCCTTTTTTATAGGTTTTACCTTTAACCGTTGTATCCTTTAAAAAGTAGCCGTTGATCTCTTTGGCAACCATATGGGTGTCGAGATAGCGGATTTGGCCATCGTCACCTAATGGTCCGTAATTCCAGCTTAATTCGGTAATCGCCTGAGCCAGCGGGCCGCCCTCTTTTTCATAAAGCGCTTTAATTTTATAGTGGAGTTTCGAAATAATTTCGCCATCGGGCAAGGCTTGGCCCGGCGGGCTAACTGCTTTATAGCGCCACTGCATCCAGCGGCCGCTGTTGGTGATGCTCCCCTCTTTCTCCATCGATGCGGCACAGGGGAGCATGAAGACTTCGGTTTTGATCTTTTCCGGGGTCATCTCCGGGCCTCTCCAGAAGGAGCCGGTTTCGTTGTCAAAGAGATTGACGTTAACCATCCAGTCAAGTTTGGTCAGGGCAGCCCGGGTTTTATTAGAGCTCGCGCCGCTGCAGGCGGGGTTCATGCCCCAGGCGAAAAAGCCGCTGAATTCTCCCTTAAACATAGTGTCAAAAAGGGTGAGCCAGGAGTAGTTGGCTCCATCATCAAGTTTAGGCAGATAGTTGTAGGAATCTTCCAGCGTATTTTTGCTATCGTAGAGGGAACGCAGCAGACTGGCCGAATATTTAGGATAATTTTTCCACCAGTTGAGACTGTTATTCTCTTTCGTTGCCGGGGTGTACTTGGTGTTGTAGACAGCAAGCGTCGGTTGTGAGGCTTTGGGCGTTTTAAGATAGCCCGGCAGGATGTGAAAAAGCAGGCAGTGATCGGTCGAGCCCTGAACATTGGATTCACCGCGCAGCGCATTGACGCCGCCGCCGGTAACTCCCATATTGCCGAGCAGGAGTTGGATCATTGCCATGCTTCTGATATTTTGCACGCCGACAGTGTGCTGAGTCCAGCCCATCGCGTACATAATCGTGCCCGCTTTACCCACGGCTCCGGTAGCAGTATACTCTTTGTAGACCTCCAGAAGCTTTTCCGGCGGGGTGCCGGTGATCTTGCTGACGACTTTGGGAGTGTAGCGTGAATACTGTTTTTTCAGAAGCTGATAGACACAGTTGGGGTCTGTAAGCGACATGTCCTTTTTTACGACACCGTCGGCATCTGTCTGAAAAGACCAGGTCGATTTATCATATTTGTTACCCTGGAGGCCGGAAAAAACGCCGTCTTTTTCACCCGGCATCTTGAAGGCGGGGTTAACCAAGAACGTAGCGTTGGTATAGTGCTGGACATATTTTTTCTGGATCAGTTCATGGTCGAGCAGATATTTGATCATGCCGCCGAGAAAGGCAATGTCGGTGCCGGAACGTAAGGCAGCGTAGATATCGGCTTTCGACGAGGTTTGCGTAAAGCGGGGGTCGACACTGATCAATTTGGCCCCGTCTTCCTGTGCCTTAGTCACATATTTAAACGATATCGGGTGGTTGGAAGCCGCGTTACTTCCCATGATGAGGATGCAGTCACTGTTTGCAATATCGTTCCAGTGATTGGTCATCGCTCCGCGTCCAAACGTCTCTGCCAGAGCCGCTACGGTGGCGGAGTGTCATATTCGGGCCTGATGTTCGATGTAGACCAGGCCTAAACTGCGCAAGAATTTTTGGTAGATAAAACACTCTTCATTGTCAAGGGCCGAACTTCCGACTGAAGCGATCGAGGTTGTCCGGTTAACGGTTTGCCCTTTTTTGTTTTTGAACGTAAAATCTTTGTCTCGGCTCTTCTTGATATTGGCTGCAATCTTATCAAGAGCCCAGTCCCAGGTGACGGTTTTCCACTCTTTACTGAACGGAGCCCGGTAAAGAGGCTTGTCGAGACGATTGTTGTTGACTGAAAGCTGGGCGATTGAACCCCCTTTGCTGCAGAGAGAGCCCTTATTTATCGGATGATCGGGGTCGCCTTCAGTGTTGATGACTTTGCCATTGCGAACCGAGACAATAATACCGCAACCGACCGCGCAGTAGGGACAGATTGTGGTCGTCTCTTTGGCGTAACGGATTTTCAGGGGGTCGGCATAAGCCTGGATCGGTTTAAGGCTTATGCCCATACTTCCAGCAACCACCGTACTGCCCGATAACTTAAGAAATGATCTTCGGCTGAGTTGCATTCTT
>DAOVTG010000076.1 GCA_030633185.1 Deltaproteobacteria bacterium | reverse complement strand
CCAATGTTAAAGCGGTTCTCGTCAACATCTTCGGTGGCATTGTCCGCTGTGACCGGATCGCCAGCGGCATTATCGAAGCGACCAAAATGGTTGATATTAAAGTTCCCCTGGTAGTTCGTCTCGAAGGTACTAACGCCAAAGATGCCGCAAAAATTCTTGAGGATTCGGGTATCAAAATGACCGTCGCCCGCGGCCTCGCTGATGCCGCCGAAAAGGTTGTTGCCGCATTTAAATGATTTTAAGAGGCAATGGAAAATGTTCAGATACGAGGCGTCCAAAGCCTGAGGAATGAGACGTACAAATAGTACGTCGCAGTGACGAAGGGTGCAGGACAACGAAGTAGGTGGACATTTTACGAGCCGATTTAAGGAGATATAATGTCTATTCTGGTTAATAAAGATAGTAAAATTGTAGTTCAGGGGATCACCGGCAATGAGGGGATGTTTCATGCCCAGCAGTGTGTTGCTTATGGTACCCAAGTCGTTGCCGGCGTAACCCCCGGTAAGGGCGGTTTGAAAATGGATGAGGTTCCGGTTTTTAATACGGTCGACGAAGCTGTTAAAGCGACTGGCGCTAATGTTTCTTTGATCTTTGTCCCGCCGCCGTTTGCCGCCGATGCAATTATGGAAGCGACCGATGCCGGTATTGCTCTTGTAATCTGTATCACTGAAGGTATTCCAACCCTTGATATGCTTAAGGTTAAAGCCTTTATGAAAGGTAAAAATACGCGGATGATCGGCCCTAATTGTCCCGGTGTGATTACACCTGACGAAGCCAAAGTCGGCATTATGCCCGGTTTCATCCATAAAGCCGGAAGTGTCGGAGTTATCTCAAGAAGCGGCACTCTGACCTATGAAGCGGTCGCCCAGCTGACCGAAAGAGGCCTCGGCCAATCGACCTGTATCGGTATTGGCGGTGATCCCATCATCGGCAGCCAGTTTATCGATCTCTTGGCTCTTTTCGAAGAAGATCCTGATACCGAAGCCGTTGTTATGATCGGTGAAATCGGCGGCAGTGCTGAAGAGGAGGCCGCCCAATTTGTCAGCGATAATATGACCAAACCGGTCATCGGCTTTATTGCTGGTCAGACCGCACCTCCGGGCCGTCGCATGGGCCATGCCGGAGCCATCATCGCTGGAGGTAAAGGTACCGCTGCCGAGAAAATGGCAGCCATGAGCAAAGCTGGCATCCACGTCGTCAAAAGCCCGGCCGACATCGGTAAAGCTGTAGTCAAAGCGTTAACCTCCTAGATTATTTTTCCCATATAAACATAAAATCAAACAAAAAAACCCGGTGTTAGCCGGGTTTTTTTGTTTGATTTTAATGAACTCGCTGTAAATTATAAGGGTGTGGCTCTTTTCATGATAGGGTTCATCTAAAAGTGGGGAATGGCAAAATGATTATTCACCGACAATCTTCACCAATACTCTCTTTTTCCGTCTGCCGTCAAATTCACCATAAAAGATTTGTTCCCAAGGGCCGAAGTCGAGTTTCCCTTCAGTGATGGCAACAATTACCTCACGCCCCATGATCTGTCGTTTGAGATGCCCATCGGCATTATCTTCATAGCCATTATGATGATATTGCGATGTTGGCGCATGGGGCGCCAGTTTTTCTAGCCAGACTTCAAAGTCGTGGTGAAGGCCGGATTCATCGTCATTGATAAAGACCGAAGCTGTAATATGCATAGCGTTGACCAGGCATAAACCTTCTTTGATGCCGCTTTTCTTAAGACACTGCTCGACCTCCGGCGTAATATTGATAAAATCCCGGCGGCTGGCGGTTTCAAACCAAAGTTCCTGACGAAAACTTTTCATCGCATTTTCTCCCTTTTTGCGGTTCGTTGAGCCAGTTTTTTTCGATATTGACAAAGGCAATGCCTGACCAGCCACCGGTTTCAATTTCAGGAAAAATACCGCTGGTTTGATTGATATCCACACGGGTATATGAGGTGGTAATGTCAGTAATGTGGGGAAAAGAGCATTCTCGGACAGCCCTCTAGATTCCGAGGCGTCTCATTACTTTTATCCAGAGGATATCAAGAGGTAAGTAGAAGATGTGAATAGCGACCAGGGCGGCGATTACAAGACCCAGTAGAAGAATTGCGGTCAGGCTGTAACGCCAATATCTTTTTCGGCGCTCATTGAGGTTTTCCATGATCGGTGTGATACTTAAAACCGGAACTCCGGTCAGGCGGGCGAGCTCACCTGTACTTTTGACGGAAGTATCCAGATTCTCACGCAGGGCGCAGACTCCGGTTGCCAGCCCTAAGGCCAAAACAAAGCCGATTAAGGCAATCGCCATCCGGTTGGGTTTGAATGGTTTTTCCGGGGTTTGGGCAGGATCAATAATCTTGAAGCGTTCGCCCTGTTGCGACTCTTCCATTTGCTGGGCGACCTGGGCTTCGGTAAGCTTATGAGTAATGTCGGTATAGCGTAGTTGGGCCTGATCAAGGTCTCTGAGCATGCGTTTGTAGTCGCGTTCGACTAGAGGGGCGTTTTCCAGTCGAGACTGGTATTCAGCCTGGTTCTTAGCCGTTTGCCGGTAAGCAGCCTCCATGGCGGCAATTTCCATGGTCGTTGATCTTATCTGAACCTGGAGGTTGATGTAGGCCGGGTTACTTACAGTGCTGGGGGCCGGGTCGCCGGCCGAGGCTCGGTTTGGTGGGGCTTGGGTAAAGTTGTCAATCTCTTGTCGTAAAAGAGCTATTTCTTTTTCTGTACGTATACGATCGGGATGCTTGTCCCCAAGTCGGGCTTGCAGCTCTTTACTTTCGCGTATAAGTTTTTCAAGTTGTTCATGTTTCTCCGCGAGTCCATTTGTAGATTTGGTCAGGGCCGGGTTCTGGGTCTCTATCTCGGCGATTTCACGCTCGGTTTTTTTTATGTCCGGATGTTTGTCTGAGTAGCTGGCTTTCAGAGAGAGAAGTTGCAGGCGCAGGGCTTTCAGTTTTTCACTCGGGGGCAGCAGGAGGCGCCCCTCATCGCTGCGTAGGAAATTGCCGCTTTGAACCGGGTCAACCGTGGCTATCTGCCCCTCAAGGTAGATTCTGCGTTCTTTGAGGGAGCGCAGCTGCATCCGGTTTTGCTCCAGGTCACGGGTCAGGCGGTTAACGGCCTGGAGGTTGACGGTGTTGAATTCCGGCAGCTCGCGACCATGCTTCTGTTTGAAGAGGCTGACCTGCTCTTCAAGTTTGCTGATAAATTGTGAGAGTTCCTTAAGCTCCTTTTTGAGAAAGGTGGTGATATTGGAGACTCGTTCTTCACGTTGGCGCAGGTTTTCTTCCAGGTAGAGCGAAGTTAGACGGTTGGTCACTTTGACAACAATATCAGGGGTTTCCCCTTGGTATGAGAGGTTGAAGGCGATGGTTGCCGTGCTGGGTCGGCCGGTACGTTTGTCGACGACATCAGCGCTGATGGTTTGCAGAGAGATATCGGCTCTCAGGCGAGCGATAATTTCTTCCTTGGTGTGGCGTTTTTGCATTTTTGGATAGAGCTTGAAACGATCAATAATCTCCTGCAGGCGCGGGCGGCTCATGATCTGTTGGGTGATAACCTGGAGGCGTTCTTCGACATAACTGGTAATTGTGGTTCGGACAAATTCCTGGGGGATCTGTTGCTCTTCAATCAGGATGGTACTTTCAGCCCGGTAGACAGCCGGCAGCAGCAGGGCGATGCTTAAGGCTGCGATCAGGGTCAGGAGAAAGAGGGTTATAAAAATCCCCTTCTGACGTCTGATGATGCCTTTGACCTGGTCTAAAGAGATAGCTTCCTGGGGTTGTTGCATCAGGTGGTTCTCAATCGAGAAGTTTAGGGAAATTGAAAACCAAGGCCAGCCAGATCCGGCTTCGGTCATAGCTGTCGTTTTCCGCCAAGGTTTTATCCTTAGTCCTGGCGTAACGGTAGTGAATTTGGAGGTGGTGGTTCTCCATCAGCCGATAGGAGATGTACGGATGGAGGTAGAAATAAATACTGTCTTCATCGTTGTAATCATCATTAGCTTTGGAAAAATAGAGCCCGGCATCAAAACCACTTTTGAGGCGTTGGCTCATGATCCATTTAATCGATCCGATGAAACGATCCCGGTCGATCGGGCTGCCGGTCGAGGTGTAGCTTAAATCGCGATTATATGAAAGCTTGTAGTTTAAGGTTTCAGTTTTCCCGCTTAATGATAGGTCAGCCGTACCGCCGAAGTCATCTTCGCTGATCGTCTCTTTTTTCTTTTGCCAGATTATAGTGCCGCTGCTCGGGTCAAAGACCGGGACGTAATAATGATAACTGTATTCAGTGTCGGTATAGCGAAGACCGAGATAGCAGGAGAGGGTTAATTTTTCACTCAAACTACGATTCCAACCCAGGCTCAGGCCGTAGTTATCAACCTTGCTGATGTCGGATTTATAACTGTAGTAGGAAGGCTGCAGGAAGACCTGGTCGCGCTGGTTGCGAAACAGGTAGCTGAGACTACCGACAACGCTGTGTGAATCGTAATCGATATCGTTGGGGCTGTCGTAGCTGGTGTCTCCGTAACTGTAGTTGAGGCTACTTGATACCCTTTCACCGAGCTGATAGCGGGCTCCGCCATCAAGGGTGTAGCGGTCACGACCGTAGAGATCTTCGACAATACCGGTTTCATCAAGTTCGGAGTCGAGGGTTGAATCCTTGACATAGGAGCCGCCGGCTTCGAGCGTTAGCCTTTCAAAAAGTTGGTAGGAACTATCGATTTTGTAGCGTTGATATTCGTCATCGAATTGACTTTCACTGCAGAAACGTCTGATTTCAGCCTCAGCACTGCCTTTAATGTCAAGTCTGGGGGTTTGCCAGGCGGCTTTCAGTGATGGTATGAAAACCCCGAGCCAGTCACTTTTTTCATTGTCGTTGTCAAAATTGAGGTTGTCATCATATTCCCCCCGAAATTGAAGAGTGGGGTTGAAGGTGAAATCACCGTCGGCCAGGGTTTGGGAAGCCGAACCCAGGAGCAATAAAAGAGCAATGCCGGAGAAACATATCTTTTTCATGATTTTTGATATCCGTTCAGATTGCCTGTTTTTTGGAAGTAGGTTGTTTTGTACCTTTTGAGAAAAATTGTCGGCTTTCAGCCAAGCGCTACTTAACTATGGTACGATGATAACATCACCACGCCGTAATTTAATGTTCTGGGCCAGGTTTTTTCCTTTTTCAACCTCACGATAATCGAAGGGAATCTTAGTCAATTTCCCTTCCTGGTGGCGCAGGATATAGATTTTGCCGGTTGCAGCAAAAGGGTTGAGGCCGCCGGCCATGGCCAGAAGCTGCATGATTGTGGTGTCCAGGTCGATGGGGAACTGGCCGGGCTTGTTGACTTTGCCGATGACATAGGCGCGCAGGCTGTTGATTTGGCGCAACATTACCGTGACGGTTGCATCAGGAATGAAATCATTAAGTCTTCTGGTGACTTCGCGGCGCAGGTCACTGACCGTCATCGCCTTAACCTCGATCTCTCCAATAAGAGGAAAAGCGATGGTGAGATCCGGCGGGACGATAACTTCGCGGCTTAAGCTCTCCTCTTTCCAGACCGAGATCTCAAGGACGTCACCGGAACCGATATGGTAGCCAACTCCTTCTTCAGTTAGGCCCGGTACCGGTAAGGATATCAAAAAACAGAGAAAAAAAAGGGGGATGAAGAGGTGACTCTTCTTTGGGAAACGGAGGTCGGGCAGGTTGGATGGTCGGATTTGTCTGATCATAACCGCGTCGTCATCTCCATTTGCACAAGAGAAAGTTGTTGTCCAACACGAAAACCTCTTATAACAGCGGTATTATACCTTTATATATGAAAAACCACAACCCTTTATTTGTGGATAAAATTAACTTGAGCTTAACACGAAAAAGTTTGCATGAGAGTCTCCTAATGTTATATACAAGGATTTGGAAGTTGTTTACAGTATTAAGTCTATAATTTAAATTTTATTTAGAGGTCGCCGCTTAGTTTAAAGATTCTACGTTCCTAGGTGGCATTTTATTAATTTTTTTTAAGTTAAGGAGTAGAATGATGAAGAGAAAATTGTGGCAAAGAGGACTGTTGCTCATGGCCCTGACAGTTTTCCTGCTGGGTTTCGGGGTGGCACCGGCATTGGCTGGTTCCTCTAAATGTATTAAGTGTCACCAGCGACACACGCCCGGCCAGGTTGCGGATTGGAAAGTAAGTAAACATGCTGGTGAGGATGTTGGCTGTGCCGATTGTCACGGCGAAAAACATACAAACTCCAAAAATTCCAATTTGGCGGTGTTGCCGGATGAACATGTCTGTAAAGATTGTCATGAAGAGCAGTTTGACTCTTTTGCCAAGGGTAAACATAATTTTGGCTGGTCTACTCTGAACGCATTACCGATTACTCACATAGAGCCCGATGAGTTGATGGAAGGCGGTCGCGGTTGTGGTGGTTGCCACAATATGGGCATCAAGACGGAAGCCCAGAAGAAAGAGCAGATTGCAAAAGGTTATCGTTATCAGAATAACTCTTGCGACGAGTGTCATACCCGGCATAGCTTTTCGAAAAAGGAAGCCCAGGATCCGCGCGCCTGTCGCCAGTGTCATATGGGTTACGACCATCCGCAGTGGGAGATGTGGAGCAGTTCTAAACACGGAAGTCGCCATTTCTCCAAAGAGAACGGTAATCTCCCCGAAGGGGCTCCGGCTCCGACCTGCCAGACCTGTCATCTGCCTAATGGTACACATGAAAACCGTACAGCCTGGGGCTTTCTTGGTGTGCGCCTGCCGCTGCCCGAAGATAAACAGTGGGCCGCCGACCGGGTTACCATTCTCAAGGCTTTAGGGGTTTTAGATCCTAATACCGGCAAACCGACGGCTCGCCTGGCTCTGGTGACTTCTGTTGATATGGTTCGGACGACCCAGGAAGCCTGGCAGGTCGAACGTGATAAAATGATTAAAACCTGTAGCCAGTGTCACGCCGAAAGCTATGGTAAAACCCAGCTTGAGATGGGCGATGCGATGATGCAGAAAGCTGATAGACTGCTCGCTCAGGCGATTGAGATTGTTGCTGATCTTTACAAAGATGGTATCCTGAAAAAACGTGGTGTACAGGCTTTTGCTTATCCCGATTTCCTCTATTTCTTGAGGACCGATTACAGTGCGGCTTCCGGTGACAGCTATAAAGATCTGCCGGCAGGGATGGAAAATATCGAACAGGTATTGTTTGAGATGTATATGAAACATCGGATGCGGACCTATCAGGGGCAGTTCCATGTTAATCCTGACTACGCATACTGGTATGGCTGGGCGATGATGACCAAGGATCTTGGTAAAATTCAGTCCGATGCCAAAAAGATGCGCGTTCACCATGAGTTGTTAAAGAAGAAATAGCTCTTGCATCGTGGTTAGTTTATGAACTAAAAAGGGGCACCATTTCGGTGCCCCTTTTTTAGTTGGATTTTAGTATGAAACTTTTTGATAGCCACTGCCATCTGACTGACCCACCTTTGGCTCAAGATCTTGATGGTGTGCTGCAGCGTGCCGCAAATTCCGGGGTTAAGAACTTCATAGTTCCCGGTTATGATCTTTTTTCAAGTCGCAGTGCCTGTCGTCTGGCTTCCGCCAATTCATCAATTTTTGCTGCTATCGGTCTCCATCCAGCCTGGCTTACTCCGACAAGTGACTTTTCTCCTGAACCTTTCCGTCAGCTGGCTCGCTTGCGGGCTCCGGTTGCCATTGGCGAGATCGGGCTTGATTATGCCCTTAAAGAGTATTCGGCGGCAAAGCAGGCTGAAGTTTTAAGGGTTCAGCTCGAACTATCGACGATCTTGTCGTTACCGGTCATCATTCACTGTCGCCGGGCTTTTGAACCGCTCTATCTTGTTTTGAGAGAATTTTCCGAAGTTGTCGGGGTTCTGCACGCCTATGGCGGCGGCCCGCAGTTGGCGGAAAAATTTCTCTCTTTAGGCTATTACATCGGTTTTGGCGGCGGTTTGACCCGGCCCCAAGCCCACAAGGTTAAGAAAACCGCCCTGATGGTGCCGGCCGAACGTATTCTGCTGGAAACCGATGCTCCTTATATAGGCTCTCATACAGTTGCCAAAGGAGATTCCGAACCACGGGATGTATTGGCGGTGGCCCACTCTTTAACTGATTTACGGGGTTGGGATATTGCCGAAACGGCGGCTTTAACGACAGCTAATACCTTACGACTTTTCAACCTCAAAGAAAGGATGTAACGATGACTTCAGATTTTTCTGCAGCGGCTTTTTCCCGACTTGAACTGCTTTTTGGTGCAGCTGGTCTGAGGTGTTTGGTCGATGCCCATATTGCGATTGTCGGGCTTGGTGCGGTTGGTTCTTTCGCCGCCGAAGCTCTGGCCCGAACCGCTGTCGGCTGCCTCACCCTGATCGATTTTGATCTGATCGGCGAGACCAATGTCAATCGTCAGCTTTTCGCCCTGCAGTCGACCTTCGGCACAGCCAAGGTTGAGGTGGCAGCGGCCCGGCTGCGAGATATAAATCCCCAAATTAAACTTAACTGTCGACAGACTTTTTATCATCACGATACCGCCGCTGATCTTTTAGAGGGGAAAAACTTTGATTTTCTGATTGACGCGATTGATGGAGCCGCACCGAAACTCAATCTTATCAGAAATTGTTTGGGGCGTAAGATCAACTTTATCTCGGCTATGGGGGCTGCCGGACGCAGTCGGCCGACCCTGGTTGAAATCGAAGATCTGCTTTCGACCAGCGGCTGTCCTCTGGCTCGGGTAATGCGTAAACAACTGCGTCGGGAAGGGGTGGAAAAGGGAGAGGTGACGGTCGTCTATTCGCCGGAACCGATTGTTGCCGAATCGTGTGACCCGGAATCCTGCGATGAAAAGGAGCGTGAAGAGTTTTTTCAGCGCGGTCGTCGCCGTCGTATCCAGCCCAGTGCCATCTTTATGCCGGGAGTCTTCGGTCTGCTTGCAGCTCAGTATGCGGTTGACAAGATTTTGAAAAATTGATGCGATAGGCTTTGTGAGCTCAAGTTGAGATGGCTGGCAGGCGGAATTGATTATTCATAGATTCTTGATATTGTAGTATTGCTAAATTATCAAGGTTCTGGTATTGGGAAAAGCATTGTGGCAAAGCTTGTTGGGTTATCTAATGTGATAATTGCCTCACAAATAAAACAAAAAAATGTTTTGATAAGGATACTTACTTGCGTGCTTTAGTCTACGTTAGTGGTGTTTAACTTTAATTTACAGTGAGAGGATTTTTAAAAAATGGCGAAATTACCCCAAATAGTCGATGAAGCCTGGATAAACCGTGAGGAAAGAATCATTTTTACGACAGTTGACAATGACGCTATCCCCAATTCAGTCTATATTACATGTGTGGCCAGGTATAGTGAAGATCTGATCGTTATTGCCGACAACTATTTTGACAAGACCAGAAAAAATATTTTTTCCGGCAGTAAAGGCTCGGCTCTTTTTATCACTAAGGACGGCAAAGCATATCAGGCAAAAGGTTCTATTGAATATCACAGAGAAGGTGAAATCTTTGATGATATGAAAATCTGGAACCCCGAGAAACATCCCGGTCATGCTGCAGTTGCATTAAAAGTAGAAGAGATCTATTGCGGCGCAGAAAAGATCTTTGGCTAGGAGGCTCCTAGAAGGGCGAGTGTTCATGTCACAACAATAAAATCAAGCACTTGTCGAGTTTTTCGGTAGGTGCTTTTTCTTTTTACAAGGCCTCTCTTCAATCCTTGTAAAGTTGTATCCGGTAGTGTAGGATACTTTTTTAGTAAGTTGCGGGTACGGTGATTAAAGCGGATGGTGCCTTATTGAAAAAGGAGAGCTTATGAAATATCGTAAAAAGCGGATCAAGGGAATTTTGCGAGATTGGCGGAAACTTCTATTGCTGGTCTTTCTGGTATTTTCTATCTATAGTTTAAGCGGCTTTCTTCTTTTACCATGGTTACTCAAAACCCAAGCCGAAAAACGGTTGCCGGAGTTGCTCAAACGTCAGGCGACGATTGCTTAAGTACGTTTTAATCCTTATACCTTGCGTCTGCAGATTGACGGTTTCGAGGTTAAGGTTCGCCAAGGTGAGGCACCATTTTTAAAGATAGACTCCCTGCTGGCAGATTTAGCCGGTTTTCT
>DAOVTG010000122.1 GCA_030633185.1 Deltaproteobacteria bacterium | reverse complement strand
GAGATTGAGCTGTCACCCATGCAGGAGTTGCCTGTATTAGAGGTGGATTTACGCATCATCCGGGCGGGTGAGAGACGTGATGAAAACGAAATCGCATTTTTAAAACTTGGACGCGCAAATGTTAATGTTCACGATGAAATTATTATGCAAAGGTTTGGGGATGTTCCTTGTCTTACGGATAGGGGTAATTTAAAAGAGCGGTATCGTTTAAATGCAAGTAACCAGGAGAAAATGGATGCACTTGCAGGCAAGATTGAGCAAATTACTGCCCATAAAGACAACTTTGATTCTATTTTTGAAAAGTTTGATAAAAAGGCTGTTGAGTTGGATGTTGAGTGAGAAAGTGTCTCTGTTTAAGATGGCAAAACAGGCAGGATAAATCAATTTGATTTCGAATTACGAATTATTTAAATATGTGAAGATCAGGATAAAGTGCTAAATAATTTTGAAAAAGAGTGCATTGCTCAATCCCGTAAAGCCCGGTTGTCAGCGGCAAAGAAGAAACTTGCCAAAAAGGGGGAAGATCACAACAACAACGACAAACAGAGGATAAAGAATGAAATAAAAAAACTTGAGACTGAGCCATTACCGACCCAGGAACCGGATGAAAAAGTTCTGAGTGCTTTGTGGTCGCTCTATGGGTTAAAGGGGGAAGAATACTCTGTTGATGAAAGGGTGGGGCTTCTTGCTATATGGATAGAGATTCTCTACGGGAAAGAGGTGTTAGAAGATCTCCGATTGGAAACTAAAGTTAAAAAAATTATAGCGAAGCAGAAAAGGTTAAATGAACAGCTTTGTTCTGAAAACAAGAGCAAGTCTCATTTGGCTGGTAAGAACACGATCGATGCTCTAATTTATAAAATTTCAGAGAGCTTGCCTGAGTACGAATCAGATGGATTAGTATGGGCGGAAACCTTGGGGCTGGAGCCGTGGATAGAGAACGATAGTAAGGACGAAGGCGATAGTGGAGATAAGAGAGAAGTCGATAGAGAAGATGATAGTGAAGTCGAGAACAAAAATTGGATTGAAGATTGGAGTGACGAGCTTAATATTGAAGACAAGAGTGACAAACTTGATAAAAGGGCAAAAAATAAACCATTCGAAACACCCGGTCTCAATATAGTCATAATATGTGTGTTGTTCGCAATTGGTGTGCTTTCCCTTATTCGTGCTAATGCGCCTGAAAGTGAAGAACAACCCAAAATACAAGCAAACAATTATGTTAAGCCCGGTTATGTTAAGCCCAGTTACCAGGAAACAGTCCAAGTTTTCTACCAAAAACCTTTAGCAGGAGCTGGACATACCCTTTCTATTCCGGAAATACGCTGGTGCGTCAGGGAATTTACTCGTATTAATGCAATGGAAGAGTGGATTAGTGGAACCGTAGAGTTTTATGATTTCGAGGCTGACTTTGACATTCGTTGTGGACATGCAGATTTTTCCAAAGAAGATTTAGATATAGCCACTCGTGAAGTTAATGCACAATACAATCAAATTTGCACTGATGCAATTGCTGATGCGAAGGTGATCTTGCAGGCATATCAAAATACTAACGAGCAGAATCAATATAGCCCTTTTTATCAGCCAGAGAACCCTCCTGCTCTTAGTAGCCAACCTCAACAATATGATTCCCACACATCCGACCATACAACAACACTTAACTTTGACCAAGTCATAGAAGCTAAAAAACTTTTATTAGCACTAGGATATGATCCCGGCCCTATTACAGGTATATATAATAATCCCAAAACTATCTGGGCTGTCTTGCAATATGAAAAAAATCACGACAAGACTCAAGATGGCCACCTTGATGGTTCCCTGCTTGCCGATATTCGTAACTCTTATTTAATTCGCCCAACCCTTAAGAAGGTAAAGCCAGCTCAGAAAAAGCGACCATCGAATATTTTTTCCAAGGGTTCACCAAAACAGCTCGTAATAAAACTTCAAGGAGATTCTGATTCCGTAACCACACACCATACATACGAAGTTTTGCATTATGGTTACAACTCGGTGAAGGTGTCTTTGAAAGACCACAAAGTGATAAGTTGGTGTAATGCCAGCGGTGATCTCAAAGTAAACTCAGCAAAACCGAAACAAAAGAAACAACGACGACGACCTTTGAATACTTTCAATCAAGGTTCACCTAGACAGCTCGTAATAAAACTTCAAGATTATCCTGATGCCGTAACTCTATACCCCACATACGAAATCTTGCATTATGGTTACAACTCAGTAAAAATTTCTCTCCAAACCAACAAAGTAATCAATTGGCATAACACTGACGGCAAGCTGAAAGTTGAATGAACACTTTTGATAACGATTTCCTACCTGACCCATGTCATGGTGCAAGGGTATTGTAAAGGGTGTCTGAATCTAAAGAGTGGGTTTCCACACTTTAAATCTATTACCCTGAGCCGGGATGTTAAGGGATACCATTGTAACCCCTCCCGCAATAGCCATAATACCAGCTTTGCCGATATTTAGGGTGACACGACTTCTCAAACTGCGAATCCTCAGTTTAACCAGTCTCATGCAAGGGGGGCGCGTTTCACGACCCCCTTTATCTCAAAAGGGGAATCCTCCGGTTGACCTATCCCGATTCGAGGCAGGCCAGAGCAATACTCTTCTTGCATGATATACTATTGATGATAAGTATAGTATTGTTTAGGTGTATTATTGATGCTCTGAGAATAAGAGCATCCTGGCAAGATCCCCATTGTGAATATCTGCGGCTTGAATTTAAGGACTTTTGGAAAAAGGGCTTACGGTTTTAAAAACCGCGAGTTCGACATTTGGAATGTGGAAGTGGTAAACCAGACTTTTGACATTTGAAATGCTGAAAGTCTCCCGAACTGGAAGCGGGATTATTATCTGAATGAGTGGAAAAGTGTAGTGAAGCTGATGAAATGGTGGTCAAAGTGGTGGTCACTTTTGAGAAACTAAAAAGGGGTTAACCGAAATCATCAGTTAACCCCTTGTAATTATTGGCGCGCCGCAGAAGATTCGAACTCCCGGCCTCCTGATCCGTAGTCAGGCACTCTATCCAGCTGAGCTAGCGGCGCAAATTTTGTTTCTAATCGGTTCTTAAAAAGTGGCGGAGAGAGAGGGATTCGAACCCTCGATGCAGGATAAACCACATACTCGCTTAGCAGGCGAGCGCCTTCAGCCTTACTCGGCCATCTCTCCGTGTTGTATGCTTGTTTCCGGTTTATCGTGTTCCTTGATTGGTCAAGGAGGGACGTCGTTTACCAGAAGGTTGTTAAAATGTCAAGCCCGGCGAAGGTTGTTCGCCGGGCTTTTTTTGAAAATGGCGGAGGGAGTAGGATTTGAACCCACGGAGCTTTCGCTCAACGGTTTTCAAGACCGCCGCCTTAAGCCACTCGGCCATCCCTCCGTATCTTAACTATGGTTGGGTGATCTTCTCTCTTCCTCCCAAATAAGGTCTGAGAATTTCGGGAATGATAACGCTGCCATCCTCTTGTTGGTAATTTTCTAAAATGGCGACCACGGTGCGGCCAACTGCAAGTCCGGAGCCGTTCAAGGTGTGGACGAAGCGGGTTTTGCCACCGGTTTTTGGGCGGTAGCGGATATTGGCCCGACGCGCCTGGAAATCTCCAAAGTTGCTGCAAGATGATATTTCTCGATAAACCCCCTGGCCCGGCAGCCAGACCTCAATATCAAAAGTTTTAGTCGCTGAAAAGCCAAGATCGCCATAACAAAGATTAACCACCCGATAGTGGAGGTTAAGTGCCTTTAAAATGGATTCGGCATTGGCGAGCAGTTTTTCCAACTCTTCGTAAGAGTTTTCCGGGTCGGAAAATTTTACGAGTTCGACCTTATTGAACTGGTGTTGGCGTATCAGGCCCCGGGTGTCGCGGCCATGGGAACCGGCTTCCTTGCGAAAACAGGGTGTATAGGCTACGAAATAGCAGGGCAATTCACTGTCTTCAAGAATCTCGTTGCGAAAGATATTGGTGACCGGAACCTCGGCCGTGGGAATCAGATAATAGTCTAAGCCCTCTATCTTGAAGAGATCATCGGCAAATTTGGGCAGTTGTCCGGTGCCGGTCATCGAAGCCTGGTTAACGATGAAGGGCGGCAACACTTCCGTGTAGCCATGTTCATCGGTATGGCGGTCAAGCATATAATTGATCAAGGCCCGTTCGAGTTTGGCGCCCAGATCCCGGTAGAGGGTGAAACGGGCACCGGTTATTTTAGCGCCCCGTTCAAAGTCGAGAATGTTTAGTTTCTCCCCGATTTCCCAGTGCGGAGCCGGGGTAAATGGTATCTCCGGTTTAATCCCCCACTCGTGAACAAAACTGTTATCCTCTTCGCTGTTACCCTGAGGGACACTGTAGTGCGGGATATTGGGAATCAGGTAGACTATTTCATAGAGCTCGTTTTCAACTTCGGCAACCTGGGCATCAAGCTCTTTTATCTGTCGGGAGACATCGCGCATGGCGGCAATCTCAGTACTCGCATCCTCTTTTGCCTTCTTCATTTTGGCAATAGCGTCGGAACAGGTGTTGCGCTGGTTTTTTAGGGTTTCAACCTGGCCTAAGAGGGACAGACGCTGACTATCAAGCCTTTTGAACTCACTTAAATTGAGATCATTATTGCGGGCCGTCAACATGTCGGCAATGGTCTCAAGATTGTTGCGAATGAATTTCAGGTCGAGCATTGTCTGTTTGACTCCTCTGTGGTGTGGCTGAATAGCGCCGCTGATATACTATTTGACCCTATATTTTGTCAACTATTTATTGTCTTGTTTATGTCAACGGCGTTCTTCTCTGATGCCCAAGGCAACCCGGGTCGGAGGGTCGAAGGAGTAGACGTTCATGTAGTATTCCATGAGCATCCTGTAGGTATTGAAAAACGAGGCATTAAAGCTGATCGCCTGGCGCATAATTTCAATCCAGGCGTTACGTTCATTGTAATAGATCGGAATGATCTCTTTTTCCAGTTTTTCATGGAGAGCATCAGCGTCGAGCCGGTTACTTTCTTCGTCGACTTGGAGGCCGGTCGGCAGCGGGCCGATGGCCCAGCCGGTTTTACCTTCAATCCAGCCCTCAATCCACCAGCCATCAAGAATACTAAAATTGGGTACGCCATTATGGGCCGCTTTCATACCGCTGGTGCCGGAGGCTTCTAAAGGGCGGGTTGGTGTATTGAGCCAGAGGTCGACGCCGCCGGTAATCAATTTGCCGAGCTCCATGTCGTAATTTTCCAGATAGACGATTTTGATCAGGTCACTGAGTTGTTCCCGGGCCGTAAAAATATCCTTGATCAGTTGTTTGCCTGGTTCATCTTGGGGGTGCGCTTTGCCAGCCAGGACCAGTTGCAGAGGCCCGTAATATTGAGTTATGTGGCGTAGTCTGTCCGGTTGGGAAAAGAGCAGGGTTGCGCGTTTGTAGGGGGTTGCCCGGCGGGCAAAGCCGATAGTCAGGATTTCGGGATCAAGGATGGTGCCGGTTCTCTCTTTAATATATTGGAGGAGGCGCTGTTTAGCACTTTGGTGGGCCGCAAAAAGCTCATCATCGGGGATGAGCATGGCGTTGCGTAGCAGGAAGTTGTCCCGGCGCCAACCCGGCAGGTAGTGGTCGTAAAGTTTTTGAAACTCTTCGTTAGTCCAGCTTGACGAGTGGACGCCGTTGGTCACCGCTTTGATGTGATGGTCGGGGAACATCAGGGTACTGACATCACGGTGGCATTTTGAGACGGCATTAGTATGGCGGCAGAGATTAAGGGCCAGGGTGGTCAGGTTGAGATCGTGGTGGCCGGCAAATCTTTTGAGCACTGAAAGCGGTATATATGAGCCCAGCAGTTCCTCAACCAGTTGATAATCGAAGCGGTCATGTCCGGCCGGAACCGGGGTGTGGGTGGTAAAGACACAGTGATTGCGAACCCGTTCATAATCCCAGACCTGATCCGGATCCCAGATCTCTTCGATGTCACGCCGGTAGCGTTTGAGTAACTCTAAAGTGAGCAGGGCGGCATGGCCTTCATTGAGATGAAAATTAAGGATGTTGCGTATCTTAAGGGCTCTGAGCAGGCGTAGACCGCCAATTCCGAGAATAATCTCCTGGGAGAGGCGGTAGCGTTGATCTCCACCGTAGAGTTGGGCTGTCAACCGGCGATCTTCGGGGCTGTTTTCGGGCAGGTCACTGTCTAAAAAAAAGACCGGCACCTGGCCTTCGTCGCAGCCCTCAACTACATAGAGCCAGGGGCGCAGGGCAACCGGGCGGGAGGCGATTTTAACCGTGATGGTAATCTGGTCAAGCTCTATTAAGAGGTCGGCCGGATTCCATTTGACCGGTTCTTCGCTTTGTTGTCCCTTGGAGTTTAAAAGTTGTTGAAAATAACCTTCTCGGTAGAGCAGGGTGACGGCCACAAATGGCAGCTGGTGGTCGGCTGCGGCCTTAATCGTGTCACCGGCCAGGACGCCGAGGCCGCCGCTGTAGGTGGGAAGGTCGACGCGCAGGCCGATTTCCATGGAAAAATAGGCAATCTGTGGGGCCAGGTTTTTAATGTCTGAGTAGATATCTTGATGTGTCATAGGGTAAATTAAGTGGTTAATTATTTTTAACTTTACTTATGGTGTTGATAGGCATTACTAAGCCATTGGAGTGGTAGGGTTTTTATTAGAGTGTCGGTTTTCATAGCCATCTTAATGGAAGGCTCAAATTAAAGTTTTTAGTAATAAAAGTAAAGGAAAATTTATCGTGAAAATTCCGTTTTTGAAGATAGGAGAGGCAATTGCCGATCAACCGATCATTCAGGGAGGTATGGCTGTTAGTGTCTCGACCTCCGAGTTGGCCGTGGCTGTAGCGGAGGAGGGCGGCATAGGGGTGATCGGCGGTACTGGTTTGAGTCTTGATGATCTGCGTCTACAGATGCGGGAAGCCCGGGCTTCAACCAAGGGGATTTTGGGGTTAAACATTATGGTTGCGGCTCGGGAATTTAAGGAATCCGTGATCGTCTCCCTGAAAGAGAAAGTTGATGTCGTGATTGCCGGGGCCGGTTTTTCCCGCGATGTTTTTACGATCTGTAGAGAGTGGAAAACCCCGCTTATAATTATGGTCGCTTCAGCAAAAGTAGCGCGCCTGGCCGAACGTCTGGGAGCTGCTGCTGTGCTTGTCGAAGGTTGTGATGCTGGCGGCCATCTCGGAACCGAGGAGAAAACGATCGATCTTTTGCCGGCTATCTGTGAGGCGGTCTCAATTCCGGTGATTGCTGCCGGTGGTTTTGTCAACGGTCGCGACATTGCTCAGCAGCTTGAATTAGGGGCTGCCGGAGTTCAGCTCGGAACCCGTTTTCTCTTAAGTGATGAGTGCACCGTTCATAAAAATTTCAAGGATCTGCTGGTCAGTGCCAAAGCTTCTGATCTGGTTCGCATCATGTCACCGGTGGGTTTG
>DAOVTG010000137.1 GCA_030633185.1 Deltaproteobacteria bacterium | reverse complement strand
ATCAGATAAATGCCAAACCAGATCGGATCAAAACCGGAAGCTGTCGCCATCGGCAGAGCAATCGGCAAGGTCATGACAACAATTGAAAAACCATCCAGAATGCAACCAAGCACAACATAGACCAGGCCCAGCATCAGCATCAGGATATAAGGAGAGAGTTCGAGACCGACAATCGCCTGGGTCAGGGCCGCCGGGATTCCTAAAAAACCCATCACTCGTGAGAGATAACTGGCCCCCATGACAATCAGACAGATCATGGATGTAGTTTTAACGGCGGCCAGGAGGCAACCAAAGAGACCTTTAAAGGTAAGCTGGCGATTGATAAAAGCAAAGAGCGCAGCCCCGAAAACCCCGAGGGCGGCGGCTTCGGTGGGGGTCGCAAAACCGGCATAGATGCTGCCTAAAACCATGCAGATCAAGACGATAAGCGGCAGCAAATCTTTGATCGCCACAAAACGCTCCCGCCAGCTATAACTCTCCTGCATACGCGGAGCAATTGAGGGATCACGCAGCCCACGGTAGATAATATAGAGGATATAGATTGAAGCCAGGAGAAAACCGGGCAGGATTCCGGCAATAAACATCTTGCCGATTGAGACTTCGGCTAAAATTGCATAGACAATCATGATCAGGCTGGGGGGAATGAGAAACCCCAACGTCCCGGCCCCGGCCAGCGAACCGATGGCCAGTTTCTCATCGTAACCCAGTTTTTTAAATTCGGCCAACGTGATGCGGCCGACTGTCGCCGTGGTCGCAGCACTAGAGCCGGAGACCGCGGCAAAGAAGGTACAGGCCACAATGTTCATCAATAAAAGCCCGCCCGGCAGCCGGTAGAGCCAGGGCACCAAACCTTTGAAAAGTTTCTCCGAAATCCCTGAATGAAAGAGAATTTCACCCATCAGGATAAAAAGCGGCAGAGCCACCAGTTCCCACTTATTGATGGTTGACCAGACTGAAGAAGCGAGATTACCGCCCGGCGGCAGCGGCGAAAAAAAGGTCATGCCGCAGAAACCGACGATAAAAAGGCTGAATCCGATATGGATACCGGAACTCAAAGTTAAGACCAGAACCCCGAAAACCACCAGACACATGAGCAAAGTTTGTCCGTCCATGCCGATTATGATTCCTCTGGGACTGCTGGATGAGTTGATAATTTGGCCGCAAAAGGCAAAACTTTCACGGTCTCAACCGCCATCTGTAAAGTAAAAACTGCGGCCCCAACCACAATCAGGGCCTGGGGAACCCACAAAGGGGTTCCCGTCAAGGTTCCCGAGGTTGAACCATAACTCCAGGCTGAAAGCGTCATCCGCACAAGCTGCCAGGTGATATAACCGACAAAGAACGTAGCCGTGCTGCCAGCCAGCAACTCGACAGCTAAGGCGAGTCGCGGCGACAGCAGGTTTAAAATCAATGTAATCCGAATATGGCCCTTCTCCTTCAAGGTATATCCGGCCCCAAGAAAAACAAGCGCCGCCAGACCATAAGCCGAATACTCATCCGCTATCAACGTGGTTTTGTTGAATATATTCCAGAGAAAAATCTCCGCTAGAATAAGCAGCGTCATAAGGCCCAGCACTAAAGCCGAAAGCTTCGCCAGAGCCTCGCTTAGCTGCTCAATTATAATAATAATTCGTCGCATATCAAACCTGGAATTGTAACTATTCAGGTGCCCACCATAAAGTTACAGCAAATAATGAGAAACTTTGCTTCGCCCACATAAACGGGGTCAAAGCTGGGGTGCTGACGCACCTTGTGCCAGCAATGACCCCAATCCCGGCAGTTTGTAGGTGGTTGCTGAATAGTTACCCTGAAATAAAAAAATTAGCGGCCGGTTATCTGATTGTATTGTTGCAAAACCGCCTCGGCATCGGCTCCGGCTTTTTTAAACCAGACACCACGCAACTCAACCCCGACCTGATCAAGTTCCGAACGGAATTTTTTATCAACATCAAGAACCTGTAAACCCTGCTCCTGCAAGGTTTTTAAACTGCTACGATCCATATCACCGGCCAGATTCCACATCTCATCTTCCATCGCCACCGCTACCTCAAGCACCTGTTCCTGCACGGTTACTGACAGTTTATTCCAGGCATTAAGATTGACATTGACCATATTGACCGGCCCCAAGATATTGATCCGGGTAAAATATTTCAGCACTTCCCACGATTTAGCATCAACCCCGGAAACCGAAGATGTGTACATAGAATCAAGCAATCCCGCCTTCATCGCCGGATAGACTTCGCTGAAAGGCATCTTCCGCGCCGCCACGCCCGTAGCTTTACCAAATGCGAGACCAGTACCATCGTAAACCCGCATTTTCAAACCTTTGAGATCAGCCAGTTTAGTGATCGGCCGCTGCGTGTAGATCCCGGAAAACGGCCAGACCGAAGTATAAAGAGTCATCTGTTTAAAGCGCTTTAAAGTCTTTTTATAAACCGGTTTGGCCAATTGATAGAGCAACCGCTGTTCAAAAGCGTTACTTGAGATAAAAGGCTGCGCCGTCAGGGCGAGGATTGGTGCATCACCCTCAACCATCCCGGTCGGAACTTCGGCAATGGAAATCTGCCCGTCAGCCACAGCCCGCAGGAGTTCGGGCCCCTTAAAACCTAATGAAGAACCCGGATGCAGAACAATCTCTAGCTCACCGCCGGTTGCGGCCTTGACGTTGTCAGCAAAACGCTGTACCCCTTGGGAATGAAAGTTCCCCGCCGGATAATTAAGATGCATGTGCCAAGTAGTTTTGGCCAAAGCATTACTGAAGGGTGCCAGCACCAGCAAAACCATTCCCAACCACAAAAATCTTTTCATTCTCTCCTCCTTTAAAGTTAACGATTCCTTAAAAAAACTCCATCAGTTTTAAAACATCATAATAATTCTATTACTATCACCTCAACTTTCTGACTTGTTTAGTAGCCTCATTTTGAAGCCTTTAGGATTCTGTAAATATCTGAAATAATTAACTAAATCATTGAAAAGCCCTTCATTTTATGGTATATTGATTTTACAGATCATCTTGAAACTATGGTTCAACGGGCTTTGGCTCTTGGGGTGAAAGCGGACTACATCCTTATGGATAGCTGGTTCAGCTTTCCAGCAATACTTGCCAAGTTGGGGCAGCACTTGCCGGTAATTTGTATGGCTAAGCATCATTTGAATTTGGAGAAGGAGGCTCAGTTGCGGAGTTATGACGGAATAGTTGGTCACATCACCATTACCATGGTGCGTTATATCTTCCTGGCCTATGAGCAGAGATGTCATGATGATCCGAAAACTATTGGTGACCTGTTTTTCGCTTGCAGCGACGAGATGGACGATCTGTCTTTCGCCGAAGCTCTACAGAGATTACTGGCTCTTGTTATGGATGAAATCCGTAGCTCAGGGAACTATGCGGAATCAACAATTTTGGCTATGATCGACACAATAATGGGTGCAGCAATTGACTTCATTAAATCAGGCCAAAGATTGTTGGGTAATAATATTGTAAATTCAACACTTTAACTCAAGTCAGAAAGTTGAGAACCAAGGAAATGATACTGCCAGCAGATGAGTTTATCCGTCGTTTTTTGCTGCACGTTCTGCCGTACAGATTTATGAAAATCAGATATTACGGGTTCCTAGCCAACAGGATCCGCCGTAAATCAATTTTGCTAATACGCAGACTAATCGGCATCGCCGTAGAACTTGCCCCACTCATAAAAGAAACTTTACAGGAAAAATCTTGCGCATAACCGGCAAGGATATCTACCTTTGTCCTGAGTGCAAGCAGGGGCGCATGGTCTGTCAAAGAATACTGCTTCCAGACAGAAGATGATACTAGAATTAGCAATTTTATCAGTTTATTTTTTTCAAAAGATCTAATAATCAAAGCAATAGGATACCTGCGTCTTTTTTCGGTCCAAAATTTAGCAAATGTACTGCAGAGTTAACCAACAACTCACGAAAAACCTTATCTGGATAGCTATCTTTCTCCACCCGTTTAGCCCCCTGGATTGTTGAAGGAGATAAACGATTTGCTTTAATCGCGGCAAGGGCATTATCAATCTGCCGAGGCAGACTACCACCAAAATCAACTCTAGACGAAAGTGTTTTTATCTGAAAAAACAGCTTTGTTTTTAGGTACGTATCTCATTTAACAGGTTATAACATAAAATTAATTAAAGTGAAACTTGATGCCCTCGTAAAAAGTCACGGGATGGCTAAGTAAAAATTTCGAGTTAGATATATTTAGGAGATCTATCTCTTAAATATAGTAGACACGGCAACCCAAAAATGGTATCGCTGGTAAATGAAAACAATCACCAGACATTTCACCAAACAATTACAAGGACGATTGTCTGAAGAACTCAACTTCCTACAAATTGTTATCGGGCCAAGGCAAGTTGGAAAAACTACGGGCCTGAAACAGATTATCAGGAACTGGCAAGGCTCATCGCTAATGGTAACTGCGGATGAGTTGGCAGCCCCCAACTTGGAATGGTTAACTTTGCAATGGCATCGAGCAAGACAAAAGGGGCGTGCAACACTGCTGGTTATCGATGAGATCCAAAAAATTACAGGCTGGAGTCAAGCTGTCAAATATCTTTTTGATCAAGACCGTCGAGCCCTTAAAGTTGTCCTACTGGGATCGGCAAGCCTCTCCCTTCGCCAGGGAATGCAGGAAAGTTTAGCCGGTCGCTACGAACGTATTGATGCACATCACTGGAGCCTGGCTGAATGTCAAGAGAGTTTGGGGTGGTCTCTTGACGAGTATTTGAAATTTGGCGGATACCCGGCTGCCGGTGAGCTGGTTAGCGATCTTGATCGCTGGCAAAATTTTATCCGCAACAGCATTGTTGAACCTGTATTATTTAAAGATATTCTCGGCCTTACCTCAATAAGCAAACCGGCTCTTTTTCGCCAAACATTTGAGTTGACTATGGCCTATCCGGCACAGGAAATTTCCTTACAAAAAATCTTGGGACAACTGCAAGACAAAGGCAATGTGACAACCATTAAGCATTATCTGGAGCTTCTTGAAGGCGCTTTTCTACTTAAGGTGTTATTTAAATATACCGGTTCGGAAATACGAAGACGATCTTCCAGTCCCAAAATTATTCCTTTGAACAATGGTCTTATCCACGGATTTCACAATCCCAATGATATCGATACCGACTATAACTGGCGTGGCCGTGTTTTTGAGGCTGCGGTAGGTGCCGCCTTGTCGACAAGATCTAAGGGTAAACTTTATTATTGGAGAGATGGAAAACTTGAGGTTGATTTTGTCCTTGAACTGGACAATAATCTTTACGCGATAGAGGTAAAATCCGGCCGCCGGCGCAATATGCGTGGCTTAGCCAAGTTTTTACAACGGTACCCCAAAAGTATTCCAATAATTATTGATTTAGATAATGTTATACCTCTTTTACAGGCAGAAAATGTTGACAACCTTTTCCTCGACGGGATTTTACTCTAACCCGGCCCTAAAGGTCAACTTTACCGTATTATCGATACCCCATTGCCAGTTGATTACATTGTTTACCGACCAAGCGTAGTTAGCAATCGTCTTTCACTTGATAGCCCCTTCATTGTCAATATTGTCAACAACGGGGAAATCCTCTATGGCTGATACTATTAGACAATGAATGGTTGACAGAAACCAGATACCCGGTTTATTGGTCAACCAACTACAACCATGAAACGGCAAGCCAGGCTTACTCCTCTACATAGTTCGCTCGACGGATACAGTCGGACGCGAAGATATTATGCAGGCTCTTAAACAACTGCCTGCGAGTCAAGGAGAACTGATTATGAATACTTTGGCACAGGAATGGTTGCAAGAAGGTAAGGTTGAGGGAAGGATTGAAGGTCTAACCGAAGGCCGGATTGAAGGAGCCATAACTCATGGTCAAGAGATGCTGATCAGCTTTACCAAGGAGCGTTTTGGCACCCTCAGTCAGAATGCCATTGACAGGATAAAATTGATTACATCTCAGAAAGTTTTAGATGATCTCACAAAAAAGGCTTGGCGTAGTGAATCCCTCGAAGAACTTGAAAGATGGATCAATAAATTGACAAAGGTAAAATAAAACCTTACGGTAATACATGGTTAACATAACACAATCACCTCATGAAGGTCTTTTTAAAAGCCTCATGCTTCGCAAAGAAAACGCCCGGACTTTTTTGTCAACAGTACTTCCCGACGGAGTGCTGGCACATATTCAACTGGAGTCGTTGACAACAGAAAACATTTCCTATATTGACGATCACTTGAAACAGCATTATTCGGATATGGTTTTCAGCGCAAAACTTGCGGACGGAGCCGAAGCCAAGATTTATTGTCTTTTGGAGCATAAGAGCTCACCCGATCACTGGGTAGCGTTAAAACTGTTACGCTACATGGTCTTACAATGGTCAGATTTGAAAAAAGAGGGGACGCTTTTTAACAATAGATTGCCACCAATCATTCCGATAGTTTTTTATCACGGTGCTAAAAACTGGCAAGTACCATCATCCTTTCAGGAACTGGTGCATAGTCCCAGTTCGGAATTTAAACCTTTTACCCCAGATTTTTCTTTCACCTTCTTTGACATCATGAAAGTTGACAGTTCTCGTCTCGCTGACAGCTTAAGCCTCTCATTTTACGTAGAGATGTTGAAAGTTATACATTCGACTGATTTGAAAAAGCTCCTACCTCGATTGGTTGAAGGTCTGACTAAGGCCCATGACAGCCAAACCGCACTGGAGT
>DAOVTG010000279.1 GCA_030633185.1 Deltaproteobacteria bacterium | reverse complement strand
GGAAACAACAAATATTTTACTAGCCGGAGTCGGTGGTCAGGGGGTCTTGCTGGCAAGCCAGATTTTTACCTCAGTGGCGATTGAGGCCGATCTTGATGTTAAACAGAGTGAAGTTCACGGCATGTCGCAACGGGGCGGCAGTGTCACCAGTCATGTGCGTTTTGGTGAAAAAGTCTTCTCGCCGACGATTGATCCAGGTGAGGCCGATTTTTTGATCGGTTTTGAGCGTCTCGAAACCCTGCGTAACACCCACTGTTTAAAGCCTGGTGGTACGATTATCTACAATACCATGCGTATCAATCCTAGTACGGTGGCTTCCGGCGTAGCCGAATATCCGGATGATATCGCTGAACAGATTGCTGCTTTTGGGGAAAAGACTTTTGCGGTTGATGGCTTGGGTCTGGGCCTGCAGGCCGGTAATCCGCGTTCCTCAAATGTGGTGATGGTTGGTGCCGTCTCAACCTTTCTATCCCTGCCAGAATCACTTTGGGAGGCGAAAATTCGTGAGCTCCTGCCACCCAAATTGGTTGATCTTAACCTCAAAGCTTTTCATTTGGGCCGCGAAGCCGTAGCCGGAAAATAATTTTCCGTTTTAGTGACGATTTAAAAAAGGGGCGTTTTGCGCCCCTTTTTTTTGTGGTAATCTATAAATAAGCTTGTCTTTTACCTTTAAAAGACGTAACTGATTTGGGTTGCCTCGTAAAGTTACAGCGGGTAGCGGCAAACTTTGCTTCGCTCTCATTAATGGGGTCAAAGCTTGACAAAGGCTGTTTGAAATTTAGCGACTCAGCCGAACATTCAGATACGTCTTTATCAAGCAATGACCCCAGCCGAGGCAGGTCGGGCAAAAACCATAATAAAAAGTTCATTTACAGATCATGCACTATCAAAACACCAAACAGGTTTTGACCGCCCTGCATCAGGTCAGTCGCCTGACCATGACCGGGATGAGTCGTGAAGAGTTGGCCCAGACGATTCTTGAGACAGTGACCGAAGCCCTTTTCTATGATCGGGTGGCCCTCTATCTCTTACGTGAAGGGACGGGTATGCTTGAAGGGGTTATCAATGTCGGCTGTCAGGTTAGTGTTAAGGGGTTGAAATATGATCTCAAAAGGGATCAATGTGTTGAGACCCGGGTCTTGCGCACGGGAGAAATTATCCGGATCAGGGAGGGCTTGAATGAATCTTTCTTTACGCCGTTGGACAAACGGCGTAATGCGGCCTTAAAACGAACTAACTGCGTTCTGGTGCCGGTGATTACCGAACGTGGAATTGTTGGTACTATGTTGGCTGACCGCAGTTTTAGTCAGTCTGAGATTACAGATGATGATATTGAGATCCTCGAAATTTTCTGTAATCAGATTGGGCTCGGGGTTGAGAATCGTCACCTTAATGCTCATAACCAACGTCAGATTGATGAACTTATCGAGCTTCAATTAATTTACCGGCAGATGAGTGAAGCCGATGATCTGGGTGAGCTCCAACAGCTTATTGTTTCTCGTGGTGCGGAACTGGGTGCCGCCCAATCCGGATGGTTGCTGCTGAACCAGGGGCCGAGTGATAAAATGGAGCCGGTTTCAGCTTTTGGAGCCCTGCCCGAAGAGCTTTGGGAACTTGATATAAAAAGCCAGTTGATAGAGTCTTTAGCCAGCAATCAGACCCTTTTTAGAGCCTCAGTGAGAATCCCTGCCGGGGGTGAGAGTCGGCAGGTTGGGGTGCTGAGCTTGCCGTTGCTGGTCGGCAAGCGGGAGCAGGGTCTGCTCCTGCTTCTCTATCGTGAGATTGAAGCGCCCGCCGATCTCAATATTGACCTTTTGAAAGTTTTTGCCGCTCAGGCTGATAAAGCTATGGAGAGTCTTATCTTTAATCGTACTTTGATTGAGGATCGGGACTTTCGCGGGAGTATCCTGCGCAGCTCTCCGAATGCTATCATTACCTTGGACAGAGTTAAGCGTATTACCTCTCATAACCGATCCAGCGAGAAGATTTTTGCTTCTCTTGAACCCGATTGGCAGGGCAGTATCTTTGCGCTTCTTGATTCTCCGGCCTTCCGTCGGGCACTGGAGCAGGTTGGCGACCGTCAGCAATCTTTAGCCCAGCTCGAAATGTGTCAATCTTTTACTGCTCCTGCCGGCAGTTGCGACGTCGCATGTCAGGAAAAGATTTTTTCCGTTAGTGTTACCGCGCTTGGTAAAGCACCCAATGTTGATCGGGGGCTTCTGGTTTTAGTTCAGGATCAAACTGAAAAACGTAAAACCGATCAGGACGTGGAACGTATGCGGCGACTAGCTTCGATCGGTCAATTGGCAGCCGGTATCGCCCATGAGATTCGTAATCCGTTGACCGGTATGAATATCTCTCTCGATATCATCAAGAATGAGTTGACGGATCAGCCCCATGTTGCTAACTTGGTGGACGGGGTTGTCGAGGAGCTCGACCGACTCGAAAATATTGTTTCTTCAATGTTGGAGTTCTCCCGGGCCGGGATTTTGGATCGAACCTGGGTTAATGTGGTTGATCTTCTTAACGGTTGGTTCCCGATTTTTCAGGAGCAGTCCTGGCGTTTAGGTGTAGAGGCCG